>JBQTJB010000001.1:0-20909 GCA_052387555.1 Blastocatellia bacterium
ATCAGCTTTGTCGCGTTTTGCAATATTTCGGCAGATGGTTTTGCAAAATGCAATACTAACAGGACCAGTATATTCGATTTTTTCGGACTTTAGCGTTGGCATCGAATTTGCAATGACTCCTTATCAACGCAGATCGTTTACGGCAGAGTCATCGCAAATTCGATGCCAACGCTAAAGTCCGAAAAAATCGAATATACTGGTCCTGTTAGTATTGCATTTTGCAAAACCATCTGCCGAAATATTGCAAAACGCGACAAAGCTGATTCAGAAACGTTGGCGGAATTTGAGCAATACGCAATTCTTGCCTGCGGGATGATAAGCGGCAGCGACCCGCGAATTGGACGTTAAATAACTCATGCCCAGCGGACGAACCCACGATGCTATCACCGTTCTTTTGGCCGTGCCTGTTGCGGTTGCGGCTCTTTTAGTAAGCGGAACGCCTTCAATCGCTGCCGTAGCGACCGCGGCTTTTCTTTTCGGCGGGTTGATGTTCGGGCCGGATCTCGACACGACGTCCAGGCAGTATTCACGCTGGGGTCCATTAAGATTACTGTGGTTCCCCTACAGATCATTCTTCAAACACCGCTCGCGGTTTTCTCACGGCCTTGTCTTTGGTGCTTTATTCCGCGTGAGTTATTTTATGGGTGTCGTGAGTGTTGCTGTCTTTGGTGCTGTTTATGCCGCAACTGCGTTTTCGGGCGGAAACTTGACTGACATTCCCGATCTTGCTCATTCATGGTTGGCGATCGGCGAATATACACGACGTTACGCCGGTGAATATTCGCTTGCGGCATTTTTCGCCGGCACGTGGCTTGGCGCCGCCAGCCACACGTTTACCGATATCGCAGGTTCCTACATCAAAACGGGGCGCGTGTCCGATTTTCTTTAGTATTTATTTTCCAGTTCTGGCTTGCGAGAGTCTTAAAGCCTGTCGCCGCACGGCATCCGAAACATTCTTGTTCTTGGAAAGAGCGGAAAGATCGCGCAGTTGCAATCGTGAAAGAATTGTAAGGACATTTGCAATGGGCGTGCGCGGGTTTCGGGCAAGATTGTGAACTATTGGGTAGCTTCTTGCCCACTGCCGACTATTGGCGATCTGGCGGAGAATATCCTCAGAAAGCGTACGCATTGAGGCGATCTTTTCGACTTCCTGCTCGGTAATGCGCGGGTTCTGGACCACGGCCGCTGAAACGATCCGGTTCGGATCGCGAATCAGAATATTTCTGGCCTCGCGGTCGCCCTTCATCGCCAATCGCATGCGGTCCTTCATGCCCATCTTCATGATGCGATTGATGACAGATATGCGTTCGCTTGGAAGATCCATATCTTCCATTTTGAATTCGCCGAGTATCTTATCGACTATCGCCTGTCGGTCCTCGGACGTTTCTTCGTATAATTCTTCGATGAATTCCAAGCCGAGCCACGAATCGTCGGTCTCGCTGTCCGGAACCTCGATCATTTCGGCCAGCAGGATAAAATCGTCGACGCTTAAGTTCGAATCCGCAAACTCCGCTTTTTCAAGAAATTCGGCTGCGGCCTCTTTACCTTGTGCTCGCAATTCGTTGGCTATCTGTTCGGCTCCGCGTTCTTTTTCGAAGAATTCGCGTTTTGTTTCCGACGCGCGCCGTTCGGCCACGGACGTACGGCTAGGGTTGCCGATGATAGCGTCGATAATGGCCGGAGCCTGGATCAACAATTGCTGGTTAAGGGAGATCAATTCAAGCAGTTCGCCGCTTTGCGTGTTGCGGGCGAAATTAATGATTGTTGACGAAGGTGTTTTCGGGTTTCGTATTATCGATTCGTGAATATCCTTTGCAATGTTGTGTTTTCCGGCAAAATAAGTCAGTACGGATGCTGCAATGTCGCTTGACCCCACTGCGGTCTTTAGCGTTCCGGCATCCTGCGTGGCAAGCGTTTCGCGGGCGTGTTCAGCGATCTCGTTGTCTTCGGCCGCGGCAAAAGCGACCAGCACCTCGAGAAGATCGTTTTGGGGCAAAGGCAAAATGCCACGAGCAGCGGCTATCCGGGCCGGCCGCGGAGCTGCTCCTTCGATGACCGCTCTGACCACCGGATTTGATGATTCGATCTCTATGCCCATAAGAATTTGAAGATTTCGGATTATTGGGAGTGTTATTACGCGTTACGGCCGGAAGGCAGCCGTTACGTTTATTTTAACACAGATTACATCGGCCTTGACTAACACTTTTGCTTAACTTAACTTTAGGAGTACGAGGATGCGCACTCGTCCCTTCATTGTAATTATACTGACAAATACCTTTGTAAATAGATGATTAAACAAGAGATTGAAAAATTGATCGCGGAAAACCGCGCATGCATCGGCGTTATCGGCCTTGGTTATGTCGGCTTGCCGTTGATAGTCGAATTTTGTCTGAAAGACTTTCGCGGAATCGGATTCGAGGTCGATGAAAAGAAAGCGAGCGAAATAAACGCAGGCCGCTCGTACATCGTCGACGTTACGAGCGAGAACGTTCGGAAATGCGTCGAAGGCGGAAAGCTGTCCGCGACGACTGATTTCAGCAAACTTTCGGAATGCGACGTTATAGTCATTTGCGTGCCTACGCCGCTTCGCAAGACGAAGGACCCCGATATGTCCTACATCATATCGGCTGGCGAGGAGATACAGAAATACATGCGTCGCGGACAGATGATAATTCTGGAATCGACGACGTATCCCGGAACGACCGACGAAGTGCTGCAGCCGATGTTCGAGGAAAAAGGTTTCAAGCTGGACGAGGATTTTCATCTGGCCTTTTCGCCCGAACGCGTCGACCCGGGTAATCCGCAGTTTCAAACGCACAATATTCCAAAGGTTGTCGGCGGAGTGACGAAAGATTCGACCGAGGCTGCGTCCGCTCTTTATGCCAAGATCGTCAGCCAGGTTCATTCCGTTTCATCGGCTCGTGTCGCCGAAGCCTGCAAGCTTTGGGAAAACACGTTCCGGGCGATCAATATCGGAATGGCGAACGAAATGGCGCGGCTATGCAACACATTGGGAATCGACACCTGGGAAGTTGTTCGAGCGGCGGCGACAAAGCCATTCGGGTTTATGGCTTTCTACCCGGGGCCTGGAATCGGCGGCCATTGCATTCCGCTCGACCCGCATTATCTTTCATGGAAAGCGCGTCAGCATGGGTTTGACTCGCAGTTTATTTCGCTTGCTGAACAGGTAAATTCCGGGATGCCCGCGTATGTCGTGAAGCTGGTTTCGACTGCGCTTAATAACGAGAAAAAAGCCGTTAACGGATCGAAAATATTAATACTTGGCGTTGCTTACAAAAAAGACATCGACGACATGCGCGAATCGCCGGCTCTTTCGATAATCGATTTGCTTCGGGCACGCGGAGCCGACCTTGTTTATCACGATCCGTTCGTTCCGGAAGTGACGTTCGATCATGCCTACACGATCGGCGACGGCGAGCCGCTTCACAATAATGAACTGACGGACGAACTGATCCGCAACTCCGATTGCGTGATCATCTGCACGGAACATTCCGGTGTCGATTACAAGACAGTCTGCGAGCTCGCACCGTTAATTGTGGACACGAGAAATGCCCTTTCGGAAGAAATCCGAAACGGAAGCAATGCCAAGATCGTTCGGCTTTGATGTGCGATCTTTGACCTTTGATCTTTGTAATGTTGGGAAATATTCGATTAGTGGAAAAAAACCAATTTTGAAAATCTTGAAATTTACAAACGTTCCGAAAGGCTGGCAGATTCTATTTGGGATATAGTGGTAGGCTGGAAAACCTTGCTACGCATACAGTCGGACAATAGATTATTAGATCGTCTGATAGTGTAGGCGCAAATATCGCTGAGGGCAGCGATCGCGGTACAACACAGGACAATCGGCTTTTTTTGATAATTGCAAGAGGCTCTTTGTATGAAACGCGGCACTTGCTCGGCCGTGCAGATAAACGAAATCTTTTGAGTTCCAGTCAAATCGAATCACTACTTCCATTGATTCGCGAGATAACCCCGAAACTTAACGCATACATACGAAAAGTTGGAATAACCGTCAGCGAAGGTGCGAATGCGAAGAAATAATCCATGATGACTTTAGAAGATCAAAGGTCAAAAAATCAAAGATCAAAAACAACTACTTTTCTCCGAACGCCGCGAGAACCTCGTCGGCGTGTTCCGCGACGTTGACCTTATCAAAAATCTTCACAATCTTTCCGTTTTCGTCTATCAGAAACGTTTTGCGGATAGTGCCCATGTACTTTTTGCCGTACATGCTTTTTTCACCCCATACGCCATATTTTTCAACGATCACTTTTTCCGTATCTGCAAGAAGATCGAACGGCAACTGGAATTTAGAGATGAATTTCTGATGTGATTTTTCGCTGTCGGTGGAAACGCCAAATACCTTGATTCCTTTTTTTTGGAAAACGTCGTCGGCGTCGCGGAACGAGCATGCCTCCTTTGTACAGCCGGGCGTGTCGTCCTTCGGATAAAAGTACAAAACGACGCGTTTCCCCTTATAGTCTTTTAGTTTAACGGTGTTCCCGTCCTGATCTTTAGACGTAAAATCTGGTGCTTTATCGCCTTCTTTTAACATAAACCCCTTAACTCCCTTTAGTTTGAATGTTGTAAAATTGTAGCATGGCGACGCGTTTACGCGTATTGGTACGATCTTGTGATGAAACTTATCAGTGAAAAAAAGGCGCTTGAAAAGCTGCAAACCCTCAAGAGGGGATTTGCCGAGAGGATCAAATCCGACTTCGAAAATCGTGCAAAGAATTGTTCAACATGCGAAACAAAAGGAGCATGCTGCCTCGACGCGCATTTTGTGAACGTTCGAATCACGCGTCTTGAAGCGATTGCGATCCGAGGAGCTATCACGGAACTTTCACCGGAAAAACAGGTAGAAATTCTTGCTCGGATAGATAACGCAATTGAAAAGTACGGACTATCCGGCAAAGGCGATTCGTTCAGGAAGACTTACGCCTGTCCGTTGTTCGAACAATCCGCCGGCTGTCTTGTTCACGCAAAGGGAAAACCGCTTCCATGCATAACTCACGCATGTTACGAACGTCTTGAAGACCTGCCGCCGGACGAACTTTTGACCGAACACGAATCGAAAACCGCCATTCTAAACAGGCTCACATATAACGAACCTGTCCATCTGCTTCCGTTGCCGGTTGCGATCAAGCGTTACTCGCCGCGCGATCTTAAGATTAGCGCGATCAACGCTCCCGATATAAGCCAGCCGACTATCTGATCGACGCCCTGAGCGAGCGTATAGCTTGCAGGGAATCCGTACCAGTTCCAAAGCGAAACATCGATAGACATCCACCCCGAAAACCCAATCAATCCTGCCGCCGCTACTCTGCCGTAAAAATTACAGATCAGCCAAGAAATAGCTATCGCCGCCGCAATCGCTGCAAGGATGTTAGACAAAAGCTCCGTCAGCATTGTTCCAGCTCCCATCGGTTCCTCGCCGGTCGGATGGTAGATCAAAATTCCACGCGGTCCGGCTTTGTATTTTTCGGTCCATGCGGCCATTTTCGCCGGATCAGATTGGTCGGCCTTGTCCATTCCCGGAAAGAAATAAAAACCGGGCTCCTTTATGTCATTTTTCATTGCGGCAACGATGGCTGTCTCGTTCCATACAGTCGTTACGCCAACCTCGCCGATCGGCAAAATAACGTGCGAAATAAAACTCCACACGAACATAGCTATGCCGCCCGCAACGCCGGCAATGATTATTCTAACCATATCTCCTCCTAAGCAGTTCTTTTTAGTTTTCCACCCAGGATCGTCATCGGGATAAGCATTAAGGAAAACAAAGCGTGATACCAGAGCGGTATAAGTGACCAGGTCAGCGACACGACTATGAGTCCGAAAACCAGCAGGAGAACGCCAAGCATGATCGTCGATCTTCTGTTCTCGCCCGCAATAGTCGCGGCCAGAAATCCGGAAAGAATGGTAACGATGATGCCGCGAACCACATTAAGAACAAGAATGGTCGAGTCCGCCGTAAACGGCTCTTTATTGAACGTCGCCCTTTCAAACGCGACCTGGTGAGCGCCGAACCAATCCGGGAATGCAAGGCTGAGCAACTGTTCGCCCCCAACCCACAATATTGTCCACGCCAAAAAACCGACAATAACGCCCAAAATTATTCGTACCATAAGATCTCCTGTTGCTTTGGAATTAGGCAAACCGCTTTCGATAAATGCAGACCGCAACCTGAATAAAGTTCCGGTTACTGCGAAAGCGGAAACACTTTTATTAGTTGTGTAAAGGTAGACTCGCGGCGATTATAGAGGATAACTATTTTAGTTACAAGACCTTCGGAACTACTATCTAAAATAAAAAAAGGCGGATAAGCCCGCCTCTAAATGCGAATTTCAATTAGGCTATTTGATCTGGAGCTCAAACGGGAGCATAAGAATTGCTTCGCCGCGATTCATTCGGTCGAAGATTGCAGCGTAGCGCAGGGCGCGACGTGCATCTTCGGGGAGTGATTCCGCCAAGACTCGCTGTGCTTTTTGTTCGGCGGAAACGGTAGATTCCTGGTTTCCGAAGATCGTTTCGAGGAACGGACGCGGCTCCGGTAACACAACCCGGCGGACATCCTTATCGGCGGGAAGATTCGCAAGCTGCTTTGCGATCTCGATGGCTTTTTCAAGCCCGCCGAATTCGTCGATCAGGCCTTTTTCTTTTGCCTGCGTTCCCGTCCATACGCGCCCTTGCCCTACGGTATTAGCCTGCTCATCGGTCATGTTACGGCCCTTTGAGACTTTTGGGATAAAATTGCCAAAGTAGATGTGGTTCGTTTGTTCTACCATCTTTGCCCGTTCTTCCGTTGTCCATTTTTCCGTTGCCCGGAAAATGCCGGCGTTCTTGCCGCGCGTTATGTATTCATTGGTAATGCCGAGCCAGTCGTAGAGTCCTTTAACAACGGGCTTGCCCATGAAAACGCCGATCGAACCGGTTATTGTCGAAGGTTCTGCGACGATCTTATTTGCATTGCAGGCGATGTAATATCCGCCCGATGCGGCCACGTCTGACATCGAAACGACCACGGGTTTTTTGGCCTTGGCATTTTCGAGCGCGTTCCACATCAGATCGGAAGCAAGAGCTGAACCGCCAGGCGAATCCACGCGAAGCACGATCGCTTTTATAGACGTATCGGCAGCGGCATCATTGACCGCTTTTACGATTGTATCCGAGCCGACCATAGAGCCGCCGAAAGGGCTGTCGTTCGAACTTCCTGTGTTTATAGCACCGGACGCAAAAATCACAGCGACCTTTTCGCCGGAGTTCAGGCCAAGTGAATCCGAAGGGATCTCGCGGTATTGTCCGCCGCGAATGGTCCGAAGTTTGTCGTCCGCCTTATAGCCCAGACGATTCTTTAAGTCTTCGTGAACCTGGTCGAGATATATCGCATCGTCGATCAAGCCGGCTTCCTTTGCCTGCGGCGCGTTGAACGGGGCGTTGTCGATAATTGCCTTTACATCTTCCGGCGATTGTTTCCTCGATTCGGCAATCGCATTAGCATATCGGTTGTAATATTCATCGAGGACTGCGTTTATTACCTCACGCTGACCCTCGCCCATTTCCTTTTTTGTGTACTGGTCTGGAGCATTCTTGTATTTCGGACCGATCTGTATCACTTCGGCTTCGATACCGAGCTTATCGAGCGAGCCTTTGTAGAACATTGCCTCGGCCGCAAAGCCGTTGATGTAGAGGTCGCCGGGCGGCGGAAGAAAGATCTTATCGGCAGCGGTCGCGATGTAATATTCGCGGTTCGTTCCGATCTCCATATAGGCGTAGACCGGTTTTCCTGACGAGCGGACATCTTTTATAGCATCGCGGAGTTCATCCGCCTTGCCCCAGCCAATGCCCGGAAAGCTTATGTCAAGAAGTACCGCGCTCACGCGGCTGTCGGCCTTTGCTTTTCGCAATTGCGTCAATAAACCAGTAAACGATTGCGTTTGCTCGACGCCGAGTGCTCTTGCGACCGGGTCTTCGGGAACGTAATCGGGAAGGTCGCCGGAGACGTTCAAAACAAGAACGCTGTTGTCCGGGACGCTCGGCCGGCCAAGCGTTTCGGCAAGCAAGGCAATGCCGATGACCGCGACCAAAAAAAGAACGAGGGCGATGCCGCCGCCGATAAGAAGAACCTTCGATGTTGTAGATAATGCCATGTATTGTGTGCCATGCGGCTTGTTCAAAATTATATTCGCCTAAGGGGCGATTTCATTGGGTTGTTTTACGCTCAGAATGCAAAAAAGGTTTATTCTTCACATATTTTTAGCGTTTCGTCCCAATTCCCACTAAATATTTAATCCGCGTTTTTACCTTTAACTGAATGCGTTAAGTTGAGCTTTCCACCTGAGCGCATGTACGGGCTTCAGCATTTTTGCGGTATATTCAAACTTTATGTCAAAAAAAGGCTCAATACTGATCTGCGATGACGAAGAGATAATGCGCGACGTGCTCGAGACCATACTATCGACCGCCGGATACAAGGTAGATCTTGCAAAAAAAGGCGAAGAAGCGATCGAACTCTATTCGCAGAAATCTTATGACGTGGTTTTGATGGACGTGTCGATGCCCGGCATCGGCGGACTGACAGCGCTTGAAGAACTGATAAAGCTCGATCCGGAAGCAGTCGTTCTTATGATAACTGCCTATGCGACTTTCGATACGGCGATTTCGGCGTGGGAAAAAGGCGCGACCGGCGTAATTCGCAAACCTTTTCAAAATGAACAGATACTTGCCTTTGTTTCCAAGGGAATCAAAAAACGGCGAAAGGAAGAAGAGCGGCAAACGCTTCGGCAGGTAATGACACGTTCGGTAAGGCGTGACGCGATCATCGGTCGATCTGAGAAGATGGAGGAGATTTTTCGTCTTGTCGAGCGTGTTGCTCCGGCTCGTTCGACGGTTCTGATCACGGGCGAAAGCGGAACCGGAAAAGAGCTTTTGGCAAAAGCGATCCACGAAGCCAGCCCGCGTTCCGAAAATCCGTTCGTCGTCGTAAACTGTACGAATATTCCGTCTGAACTACTGGAATCGGAACTTTTCGGGCATACGAAAGGAGCTTTCACCGGCGCGGTCACGGCTAAAAAAGGCCTCTTCGAGGTGGCCGACACAGGATCGATCTTTTTGGACGAGATCGGCGATCTCAGGCCGGAAACACAGGTTCGGCTTCTTAGGGTTATTCAGGAACGCGAATTCACGCCGCTTGGCGACACGACACCGGCTAAAGTAGATGTACGCATTATTGCGGCAACGAACGTTGACTTAAAAGAAGCCGTTAAATCAGGTGCATTTCGCGAAGACCTGTACTATCGGCTTTCGGTCGTTCCGATCGAGCTTCCTTCATTAAGGCAGCGGCCGGAAGATATTCTTCCGCTGGCTAAGCATTTTATCCGTAAATACAACGAGGAAAATGTTCGCACAGTCTCTGAAAATCTTTCGCCCGATGTGCTTTCGCTGCTTGAGAATTATTACTATCCCGGAAACGTCCGCGAGCTTGAAAATATTATCGAGCGGGCAGTCGTGATAGCCGCAACCGACGAACTTACCGTAGAATGCCTTCGACCGGAAGTGCGCGATCCGGCTCTTGCCATGGAAGCCATTTCGCAGACGGAAGGTAAATCAGCGAATATCGACATCGCCCGCGGCGTCAATTTTTACGACGAAGTGAAGAAGTTCGAGATCGACCTTATCCGCCGGGCACTCGACCAGACCGGCGGCCACCAATCCCGCGCCGCCCGTCTGCTCGGCCTCAACGCGACGACGCTGAACTCGAAAATCAAAACCTACAACCTGCCTGCCCGAAGCTAGATTTCGGTTCTTTACGGCTGTTTAACGAAAAATTGCTTAAGATTCAAATTTTTGTAAATTAATTCAAACTATCATACGACTTGAAATATTTGACACAGCTAACCTCACGTTATATTTAGCTTTAGCCGGGAACCCGCTGTGGCATAGTTTTTGTATTAAAATTGTTGGATAACTTTCAAGTTCATCACAAATGCACAAGTTATTAAGCATATACAAACCCAGGAGGAGTAATATGAAGAGGTTTTCAATCGCCTTTTTGCTAGTCGTCTTTAGTGCGATGCTCACTTTTGCGCAAACGACGGGACGTCTCTCCGGAACCGTTTCCGGACCGGACGGCGCGTTGCCGGGTGCAACGGTTGTCGCAACGGACACCAAGACCGGCAGAGAGGTTACCGTAACGACCAACGAATCGGGCTTTTACCAGTTTCCGCAGCTCGAATTTGGTACATACACGCTAAAAATTACGGCTCAGGGCTTTAAGACTCTTATTGCCAACGAGCAAAAGATCGACGTCGGCCGCGAGGCAACTTTTAGCCCGTCGCTCGAAATCGGCGAGGTTTCCGCCGAAGTTGTTGTTACGGCCGGTGCAGACGTAGTTACATCGACCACCGCTCAGGTCAGCAATACTGTTAGCCCACAGCAGATACTTTCCCTGCCGCTAATCACTCGTAACCCGTTGTCGCTCACCGGCCTTCAGGCAGGTGTTTCGTCCAACAGCGCTAATTTGACTACGATCAACGGCATGCGTACCACGTTCACTAATATTACGCGTGACGGCATCAATATTCAGGATACGTTCATCCGCTCGAACGCCACGGACTTTGCTCCGGGACGCCCGTCGGTGGACGACACCGGTGAGTTCACGATAACGACTTCTAACCAGGAAGCCGACCAGGGCTACGGCGGTGCCCAGATCCGTCTCGTAACGCCACGCGGAACCAAAGATTTCCACGGTGCTTTGTTCGCTTACAACCGTAATTCGGAATTTGCGGCCAATACGTTCTTCAATAACCGTCAGGGTTTGGCGAAGCCGTTCAGAAACCGCAATCAGTTCGGTGGCAAGATCAGCGGCCCGATGCCGGTTCCGGGATTCGGCGAGGGAACACCGTTCATCTTCAAGGACAAGGGCTTTTTCTTCTTCGCATATGAAGGCATCCGCGACCCTGTAACGGCGGCGGCACAGCGTACAATTCTGTCACCGGCTGCACGTGCGGGAACGTTTACCTATAATCGTACGAACAGCACCAGCGTTACGCCCTTCTGCCCATCGCAAACGATAGGAAGCGTCTGTACTATTCCGAACTTCCTGCAGTTTGCTCAAACGACCTTCCCAGCCGGGAATGTTCGCAGCACTATATCGCCCATCATTCAATCCCAGGTTATCAACGGACTTCCCTCCGTCAGCAACTTCACAGGCGGCGACGGCTTAAACACTCAAGGGTTCCGTTTCCTTCGCGGGTCGGATCAGGAACGGGATCAATATTCAACCCGTATCGACGTTGATATCGATGATCGCAACACGATCAGCGGCATCTTCAATTACAACGACGAACTGAACCTTCGCCCCGATGTGGACACTTCCGGTTTTAATGTAACGCCTGACGTTATCCAGTCATCGGCGAACAAACAGTTCACTCTGGCATATCGCCGCGTGTTCACCTCTAACTTTATCAACGATTTCCGCGGCGGCATCTTTACGAGTGAAGTTCCTTTCGACCGTACCGATGCTCTGCCGAGCTTCATTCTTGGCGTGCCTCTGGTTACATCGCCGCTTGCATTTCTGGATCAGGGACGTAACACAAAGGCGTTCAACGTTCAGAGCAACGCAGACTGGATCGTCGGCAAACACTCGTTCCGTTTTGGCGGACAGGCACAGATCTTTCGCGTAAACGCTTTTAACGATGCTCAAATTTTGCCGGTTGTCACAGTAGCTCAGGGTACGGCTACAACCTTTACAACTGCTAATTTCAGCAGCTTAGGCGGTATTAACACGACCCAGCTCGGAACTGCAAACGGCTTGCTTGGCTTGCTTGGCGGACACTATACTAACGTCACGCAGTTTTTCAACATTGCGTCAGTTAACGAAGGATTCAAGCGCGGGATAACCGAGTTTCGCCCGTTCAGATACGAAAATCACGCTTTGTACTTTGCCGACCGCTGGGCAGTTGCAAAAGGTCTGACGCTAAACCTCGGGGTTCGTTACGAGCTTTTTCCGGCTCTTCGAAACAACTCCGGCATCGCTCTCGAGCCGATTCTGGATCCTGACAACCCGATTGCAAGCCTTCTCGATCCGGCCGGTGGCTATCAGCCGATCGGCGGAAATGCTGATCGCAAGAATGCTTACTACAGGACGGATTACAACAACTTTGCTCCAAATCTTGGGGTTGCCTGGTCACCTGACTTTAACGGCGGCGTCCTTGGCTTCCTTTTCGGTCAGAGCAAAACCGTTCTTCGTGCCGGCTATAGCCATATCTACGGAAACGATTCTATCGTTACGTCGATCAACAATGCCGCAGTTGGTAATTCAGGTTTGGGAAGAAGCGGCCTACAGTTTGCCGGTTTGAACAATAGAATCGACACGACGCCTCCGCCGGAGGTTCCCTTGCCTGCGAATCCGACTTTCCCGAGGTCCTATCTTGTGAACAACGGTCCTGGTATCGGTAACTTCTTCGGAACCGTATTTGCCATTGATCCGAAGATCCAGATCCCGAGGGTCGAGCAGTACAGCTTCGGCATTCAGCGTGAGATCTTTGGCAACATGGCCTTTGAACTACGTTATGTCGGCAGCCGCAGCGACAATCTGGCCCGCGGAATAGACCTCGGTCAGATAGACATCGTCAATAACGGGTTTCTCGCTGACTTCGAACGAGCTAGAAACAATCTTGCAGTCGGCGGAAGCGCATTCTGTACCACAGCTGGCTGCGTACCGTTGACGATCTTCCAAAATGGAGGTGCAGGAAGTGCCGGACGTCTCGCGGTTGGCGGCGCAACCGGACTTTCACTGACTACTTTCAACAACAACCTCGTAAATGGGACACCGGCCGATTTGGCAATCTCGTTCATCAATAGCACAAACCCGATCAACCTGAACAATCAGCCGTGTATCGGTTCATCTGGAACATTTACTTGTAACCCCAGTGCTGTTCCGTTCGTAAGGTTCCTTCCAAACGCATCATCTGGTGTTCTGGATTTGTTCCTGAACGATGGACGGTATCGCTACGATTCGCTTCAGGCGGAAGTCCGCAAGCGTTTTTCGAACGGCTTGTATTTCCAGGTCAACTATACTTATTCGAAGAATTTGACGAATGCCATCGGCACTTCGCAGGCTCTCTTCGAACCGTATCTGGATAACAACAACCAGGCGCTCGATTACCAGCGTGCCGATTTTGACACGACGCATGTTCTTAACTTTAACGGTATCTATCAACTGCCGTTTGGTCAGGGACAGCGTTTTCTCAACTATGGCGGCTGGGCCAGCCGGATATTCTTGGGCGGTTGGGAGCTTTCGGGTCTTGGACAATGGCAATCGGGAGCACCGATAACCTTTGTAGATACCCGTGGTACACTAAACCGCACCGCACGCTCCGGACGCCAGACTCCAAACAGCACTCTGAACAATCAGGGAATTCAAGGTCTGGTCGGCATTTTCGAAGCGAATGGCAGAATATACTGGATCGATCCTTCGATCATAAACTCAAACGGACAGGCTTCCGGCGGTTTCGGAGCAGCCACGTTTGCCGGGCAGGTGTTCTCAAATGTTAATCCGGGACGAACCGGCAACATTGGCCGTGCCCTGATTGACGGGCCTTCTTTCTTTAATGTCAACATGGCGGTTCTGAAGAACATAAAATTCACTGAATCTATGCGTATTCAGTTCCGTGTTGAGGCATTCAACCTGTTGAATAATGTGAACTTCGTTCAAAACACGCAGTTTGCCAATATCAACAGCACAACGTTTGGCCAGATCACGGGTGCTTTTGCGGCACGCGAGATTCAATGGGCAGCACGTTTTGAATTCTAAATAGACTCTTCAGTCGATCACGGCCTGCTGGTTTTACGACCGGCAGGCCTTTTTTGTCAGTTGATTTCGTGCGTCAGCCTCTTTTTGGCTATACTGTTTTCAACCTCGGCACCGAATGAATTCATCGGCCCACAATGATACACAGTTATCGATCGTTCCGCTTGGGGCGGGTGATCTTATCGACCGTGCGGTTCGTTTTTACCGGCAGAATTTCACGACATTTATTCTAATAGCCGCGCCGCCGGTGGTTGTCGCGACTATCGTCACAGTCATCTGGACGATGATCTCGCGGGAGATGTTTCCTTCCGGCTCATCGAGCAACGCATTCGACCTCACGTTTTATTATCTTTTCGTCTGGCTCGGGGCGATGGTCATTTGGTTTGCCGAGACGGTGGCGACGCTTGCGGTGATGGGCGGTGCGTCACGCAATTTCGTGCGGCACTTGCTTTTTGGCGAAGCCATCTCGTTCGCGGACACCTACCGTAACACGCGTGAAAGAGTTTTCGGACTACTAGCAGCGTCGTCGATCATCACGATACTTCTTGGCATTGTTGGATTCTTCACTCTTTATTTCGGCCTGATCGCAGCCGTAATCGTGGTCGTGCTGATCGCGACGGCACTCGCTGTCGTTCCCCCGCTTGCCGCCATTATCTCGATAGTCGTCGGTGTTGTGATAATCGGAGGCTCGGTCTGGCTCTTCTTTCTCGTCGCTTCGCGTTTTGCTTATGTGCCGCAGGTAATGCTGGTGGAAGGTCAAGGCGTTTTTCAGGCTATTGGCCGAAGCGCGACGCTCGCCAGCGGAAACGTAAAGCGGCTTGCCGCGCTTTTCATATTCACATTCGTCGCGACCTATTCCGCTCTGGCGATTCTTTATGTGCTGCTTGGCTGGTACGCGTGGGTCGAAGGCGTCAAGATCTTCGGCAGCAATACCGACTTGACGCCGGCCTGGTTCGAGATAGCTTCGCAGCTCGTTTCGCAGATAAGCATTGTCGTGCTTTCGCCGATCTGGATGGTTGGCTTGTGCCTCCTGTACGTCGATGAACGCGTACGTCACGAGGGTTACGATATTGAACTGATGGCGGCACGGCATCTCGGCGAAATACCGTCCGTGCCGCAGGCCTATGTAAACCCGCTTCAGCCTGCGCTCGGATCAAATCCCGGGGTTGCCGCTCAATTGGCTACCCGAAAATCGTCGCATTCGATGCTGGGGCTTGATTAATTGCTGTTAATGATCGAACGCATCCGAAACAAAATTGCAATGCTCCTCATCTCCGTGGGGATTTTCGCCGTTAACGCTCAAGCAATCAACCCGGCTGAATATCGCAATAATGTCGAGGAAGCACGAAAGATAGTCGCTGAAATGCTCGCAAGCGTCGCGGCGGCAGAGCAGGGAAATCAGAACTACACAGCCGACGAAAAGAATGCCGCTCGGATAAAAAACCTGATCGGCGTTTCAAGCCGAATCGAAACAAGCAGCGGAACCGTAGAAACATCGAATCAGTGGCTCCACGATCGGCTTCAGGAGTTCGGCAAGCAATCCGATCAAAATACGCGAGCGATCATTCTAACCGACATTGAGGAACGCCTGGCGGCGATCTCATGGAAAGTGACCGAACTCGAAACCGCAGCAGCAAATAACCGAACAAAAGACGAAGACAAGCAAAAACTTGCCGAGATACTTCGCCGCGAAGAGTTTCAAAAACCGGTTCAGCAAGAGGAAAGCTGGCTGCAAAAAATGTTTACGCGAGTCCTTGACTGGTTTGCGAGTCTTTTCCCAAGACCGACGCTTGCCAACCCGAACCCAGGCGGCTTCGGCGGCCTTGCATATGCTTTGCAAATTCTTATATTCGCCGCGCTTATCGGGCTTGTCGGTTTCGGGGTCTACAAGTTTGCGCCGATCCTGGTTCCAAGCTTGAAGAGGAAAAAGCAAACGAAAAAAGAGGATCGCGTGATATTGGGAGAGCGTATTGCCGCGGATGAATCGGCGTCCGACCTTTTCAAAGAGGCTGAAAAAATGGCCCGCGAAGGCGAGCTTCGCGGAGCAATTCGCAAGGGCTATATCGCCGTGCTTTGCGAACTTAGCGACCGCAAGCTGATCGGCCTCGCCCTTCACAAAACGAACCGTGATTACCTTCGCGATGTCCGCCAGAGGCGCGAGCTGCTCGACAGCATGAGAGGGCTTACCGGTAATTTCGAAGCGCATTGGTACGGGTTGAAGGAAGCGGAAAGCGCGGATTGGGAACAGTTTCGCGAGGAATATGGCCGAATTGTGCGCTCGGTCGGCACAAGTTAAAAGATGCGTCAAAGACTGTTTATTCTTGCGGCTCTTGTTGTGCTCGTCATTCTGATGATCGGGCTCAACGCGGCGACGTATGTTCAAAAAGAAAAAGTGCCCGATACGGAATTTGCCCCGAACCGCTCGACGTACAACTCCGGTTCAACCGGCTCGCAGGCATATTTTACGCTCCTTTCGGAGACAGGCAGAAAGGTTACGCGCTGGCAGTCGCCGATAGACAAACTTCTTACAGAAAAGAAAAACAAGCCGAACGTATTCGTCATGATCGGCCCCTTTCGAAAGGAGTTTCAGGACACGGAAGTGAACGATCTATTGCGTTGGGTTGCCGAAGGCGGAAGGCTCGTCATGATAGACCGCGAACCGCCTAAACCACTTCTTGCGACAACTTCTTCATGGCAGGTCTCCATTTCGCCAAAACTAGACTTTGTCCTGACTAATGTCGATCCGTCAGATAAGACGCAAATGACAGATGGAACTCCGGCGGCAAAACCGGTTCAGCCGAGCGTTTTCACTGCGGGCGTTAACGCCGTGCAGCCATCGCGGTTTGCTTCTACGATTCGGTACGAACGAAACAATTATTTGGACGAACCCGATCCGGATTACGAAGAAGAATCCGCCGCCGAAGAGGATTATTACGAGCGGGACAGCAATTCAAATACCCAGCCGCACGATTTTTTTCAGGATGCTCCGCCTCCGCCAAAGGCCGTGCCTTCACCGCAGGTTTCCCCTGCTCCCGATTCAAAGTCCGAGGTCAAAGAAGATCCGGTGATCGTAAAAAGGTCGAATACTGGCCCCGCGGTTGAAAAAGCCTGGTTCAAGGGGCCTGTCACGCACATCGCCGGTGCCGACCGCCAACTAGTCGCCGACGTTCCCTACGGAGCCGGACAGATCGTATATCTTTCCGATCCGTACGTCGTTTCAAATGCCGGCATAAATCTGGTCGATAATGGAATTCTGGGTATAAATCTTGTTTCATCCAATAACGGCTTGATCGCCTTTAACGAATTTCACCACGGCTATGGATCGAACCGTAATCGCATCTTTGAGTATTTCGACGGAACACCGGTGATGGCGATTTTCTTTCAGCTCTGCGCAATTGCCGCGTTGATATTGCTTTCGCAAAGCCGCCGGTTTGCGCGGCCGGTTGCTGAACCGGAAGCGGACCGTCTGTCCAAGCTCGAATATGTTGCTGCAATGGCCGAGCTGCAGCAACGGACGAAAGCATTCGATCTGGCGATGGAAAACGTCTATACGGATTTTCGCCGCCGCGCAGCAAAACACTTCGGCGTGGATAATACGATTACCGGACGGCCGAAAATCGCGGAACTGATCGCCGAGCGGATAAAAACAGACGCTGCCGAGATCGAGGAATTGATGCGGACGTGTGAAGATATCATTCACGGCGAACCGACGAACAAGAAAGAAACGCTTAAACTTGTTGCCCGGATACGGGAAATCGAGGACGCCTTGCGGCTGACACGACGCGGGAGATCCATGCTTTAGCCGATGTCATTTTCAACGCTAATTATTCTGATCGTCTTGTTCTTTGTCACAAGTGTTGTTGGCGTCGTCACCGGCAGCAATTCGCTTATCACGGTGCCGGTGATGTTCCAATTCGGCATCGATGAGAAAGTCGCGGGTGCCACGAACATGTTCGGCCTGACCTTCATGGCTATCGGCGGCATGATTCCTTTTCTGCGGCAGGGAAAGATCGATGCCCGAAAACTTTCGCCTTTGATCGTGCTTACGATTATCGGCTCGGCGATTGGAGCCGCTTTGGTTGGGTTTATCACCGACCAGTCGATCAAGCTGATCGTTTCCGTGGCCATTATCGCCGTGGTGGTATTCACGATACTCCGAAGGGAAAAGACCGTGGCTGACCCGTCTAAGTTTGAAGCGAATGATGGAGTCCTTAGAAATATCTCGAATGCTTTTTCTGTTTTGGGATACGTTATCGTATTTATTCTTGCCGTTTATGGCGGACTTTACAGCGGCGGTTATGTGACGATCTTGACGGCGGTGTTCGTAGCTTTTCTGGGGATGAGTTATTCCGAATCGGTCGGATCGACCAAACTCGTCAACGTCTTTTCGTCGTCGGTCGCAACGTTAGTCTTTATGTGGCAAGGTTTAGTAGACTATAAGCTCGGAGCAATTTTAGCCGTCTCGATGTTCGCCGGCGCGTATGTAGGGGCGCATTACGCGTCAAAAATGAATGATGTTTGGCTGAAGCGGATCTTTCTTGTGACGGTATTTTTGTTGGCAATAAAAACTCTATTTGATTTTCTGAGATAAGAGACTTTACCGCGAAACATGCGAAAATCGCGAAAAAGACAAGAAAAGATTTCGCGTTTTAAGCGTATTTCGCGGTTTGAATAATAAATGCTAAATTACACACCCTCAACCATCGCACATATTCTTAACGAGCTTCGCAAGACCATCGTCGGTCAGGACGATGTGATCGAGCAGATTCTCGTCGCCGTATTGGCAGAAGGCCACGCCTTGCTCGAAGGCGTTCCGGGAACGGCGAAGACGCTGGCCGTGAAGACGCTCGCTCAGATATTGGGCGCGCAGTTTTCGCGAATACAGTTCACTCCTGATCTAATGCCGTCCGACATAACAGGTACGAATGTCTTCAACATGCAGACGTCGCAGTTCAGCTTGCGGCAAGGGCCGATCTTCACCGATATTCTGCTTGCGGACGAGATCAACCGCACGCCGCCAAAAACTCAGTCCGCTTTGCTCGAAGCGATGGAGGAACGCCAGACGACGATCGACGGGGAACGTTATCCGCTCTCGCCGATCTTCACCGTTCTTGCGACCGAAAACCCTATCGAATATGAAGGAACATATCCGCTGCCGGAGGCGCAGCTGGACCGGTTTCTGCTGAAAGTTCTGATCGACTATCCCGAGCATGAAGACGAGCAGGAGATAGTTGCGCGTTGGGATGCCGGTTTCAATTCGCACAGGCTCGAACAAGTTAATATCCAGCCGCTGCCCGATCCGTCAGCGATACAGCATTGCCGTGCCGAAGTTCGTTCGATGCGGATGGAGCCGGGCGTACAGAAGTTCGTTGTCGAAATCGTCCGCAAGACGCGGATCCATCCGACAATTCTCTACGGCGCCAGCCCTCGTGCCTCGATTGCTCTCCTATTATGTTCCAAGGCTCTGGCAGCGATTCGCGGTCGAGATTTTCCGACGCCGGACGATGTACGCGACGTGGCTCTGCCCGTGCTGCGTCACAGGCTCGCCTTGCGCGCCGAAGCCGAGCTCGAAGGCGCAACCGCCGATGCTGTCATATCCGTCATACTAAAAACGGTTGAAGTACCGCGCTGATCAGTAGGGGCGGGATTTGCGCCCGCTCGAAAATTTAAGATGCAGGTGCAAAGCTCGTATTTTATTCAGGCTTTGTATTCGCGGCAGATTTTTCCTGAGTTTTTGCAGGAGCAGTAGTTCTTGGCACTGGCGTTGCTCGGGGTTGAGTCGTCGCTGGCTTGACCGCAGTATTCGCTGCGGGCATGCCTGAAACACTTGCATTCGAAGCGGTATCTGTCCTCGGTGTCGGAGACGGTTTCGGCGCCGTGTTTGTGTTTGCCGGAACGGGAACCAGAACAACCTGGCCATCCGGCGGCATGAACTGGCTCGGGTTATTCGGATCGATCGTATAAACCTGTCCGCCCGGCGGAACATAGTTCGGCAGCGGAGCTCCCGCCGGCGGCGCTCCACCGGCTCCCCAGGGATTGTAGTTGTCCCCGCCCGGCAGCGTGCCCGGCGGCTGTGACATGTTCGCGTTTCCCGCGTAGTCAGATAAGACGCCCGGCATTGCCGCCAATGCCTGTTCTTCGGTTCCGGTTGCGGGATTGATAGGTTGTACCGGCTGTCCATTTGCGTCGGGCTGCAGAGCCGTTGCCGGATTTGTCTGCTTCGACGATGTAGCGTAGATCAGCGCAGTAGCCAAAACCGCAATTCCGGCCAGGGCTATAAAAGCGGTCTTCCAAAAATTTCCACTCGCTGCGGCTGCTGCAGATTCGGTTCCGGTAGCGGCTATCAACTCAAGCTCGTCTGAAAATTCGGCCGCCGAGGCGTAACGCATCTCCGGATCTTTAGACAGCGATTTTAGGATCGATGTTTCGATTCCATCCGGAAGGTCGCGGCGAAAAGCGACGATCGGCGGCGGTGGTTCTTCGATGTGTTTCATCATCACGTCGGTCGCTTTTTCTGCGGCAAATGGCACCGAACCGGCAAGCATTTCGTAGGCGATGATGCCCAATGAATAGATGTCGCCTTTTGCGGTTGCCGTGTCCGAGCCGGCGCATTGTTCGGGCGCTATGTAGGCAAAGCCCTCGCCGCCTTCCGGTCCGCGATTGCCGATTATCGGATTTGACGAGCCAAAATCAAGCACCTTTACCCGAATTTCGGATTCGTTGGGATTTCGGGCCAGCATTACGTTTTCCGCTGAGAGATTTCCATGCACAACTCCGGCTTCGTGCGAAACCTCTAACGCGGACGCGATCTGCTTTACTATCGATACCGCAGCGTGCAAAGGAAATTGCCCGTCGTTGCGAATGACATTTTTCAGAGTTTCGCCGCTGATAGGTTCATAAACCGCATACACGTTGCCGTCTCTGTCAGTGCCGAAATCGACGACGTTTTGCGTGTTTGGATGAGCAATGCGAGCAGAGGTTTTGGCGTTGGCGAAAAATTCTTCAACAATGCTTTTATCTACAGATAGCGACGGCGGGAGGATACGGATGTTGACACGTTTATCCATCA
>JBQTJB010000002.1:0-6718 GCA_052387555.1 Blastocatellia bacterium
ACTTTTGCCACCACGACCGGCGACGATGGGCGATATCGCATTGAGTTTCTTCCGGTTGGAAATTACAAAGTTGCGATCAGTGCCAAGAATTTTGCCACAGCCGAAAAGACCGATCTCTTGCTCCGCGTCGGTGAAGAACGTCGGGCCGATGTACGGTTGAGCATCGACGCCGTGCAGAATACAGTCACTATCGAGGCTCCCTTGACTGAGAGCTCGCAGGCGACACTATCGACTGTGATTCCGGCGGAGCGCGTTGAAAGTCTGCCTCTCAACGGACGGCAGATTCAGGAACTTGCGTTGACGGCGCCGGGCGTTTCGGCAAGTGGCGGTTTTCGCTCGACAGCGTTCAATCAATTTGGGTTAGCAACGCCGGCGGACGGCAATGCTGGGGCGTTTTCCGTAAACGGCGCCGGTTCGCGCTCGAATGGATTCTTCCTCGACGGCGTCGATATCAATATTCCGGAGCAAGGCGTAATCTCGTTTCCCCCTATCGTTGAGTCGATCCGCGAATTTCAGGTTCAGACTAATAACTTCTCGGCCGAATTCGGCAGGTTTTCGGGCTCGATAGTCAGCTATGTGACAAAGGCCGGGACAAACAAATGGCGAGGGTCGGCCTACGAATTCTTTCGAAACGATAAACTCGACGCTAACGATCCGATCAATAAGGCAAACGGGCTGCCGCGATCGGTCTTACGCCTGAATCAATTCGGAGCCAATATCGGCGGACCGATCGTCAAAGATAAGATCTTTATATTTGGCAACTACGAAGGTAATTACGTCAGGCAAGGCACCGGTGCATTTTCCTCAAATGTTCCGACGGCGGCCCAACGAGCCGGAATCCTTTCGCCGACCGATTCCGTGACGGTCAATCCGATCTCAGCCCGAATTTTGGAGGGATTTATTCCGCTTCCGAATGCGAGCTTGCCTGGAGCAAATTTTATTGCCGACAGTGTTGCAAGGCTCGATGAAAATGCCTTTACCGTTCGCGGCGACGCCAGATTCACTAACAGAGACTTGCTAACCCTGCGTTATTCTTATAACGATCAGCGACAATTTTTCCCGTTTGACATTTTCTTTGTCGCGGCTTCGTTGCCCGCATTTCCGTTTCCTAACCCCGAACGTCGTTACTCACTGGCCGGTTCGTACACGCGGAGCTTCACGCCAAATTTCATAAATGAATTCCGCTTTGGCTTTAACAGGCAGATAAACCCGATACCGAACGGCACGGATATCGATCCGGCATCGATCGGCTTGCCGAACGGCCTCGAACAGAACGAGTTTTCGCGAGGTTTGCCGATAATCCGAATAACAGGTTTTGGCGGTACCGCCGGACAGCCGTTCGTCGATAATCTGGGAGCCTCGACAACAACAAGGAACTTGTTTCAATATGTCAATAACGTAACCGTTATCACGGGAAACCACAGCATTCGATTTGGCGGAGAAATCCGCCGTGCCCGTATCGATCAAACTCAGTATCGCCCGCTGCGGGGCGCGTTGACTTTCAGCAGTCTGAGAAATTTTCTGCTCGGCGTTCCGGCCCAGGCCCAGATATCCTCGGCCGACCCAAACCGCATTTTCCTCACGACCGCTTTTCACGGCTATGTCCAGGACGAGTGGCGCGTCACCCGCCGGCTGAATTTAAGCATCGGCCTGCGTTACGAGTTGGACACGCCGATCGAAGATGAATTCGGGCGACTATCGAATTTGATTCCCGGCGTTGGAAATTTCGTTGTCGGTTCACCCGAATTACCGCGGTTGCACAGACTGGATCGAAACAACTTCGCTCCGCGTTTCGGATTGGCTTATTTGTTGACCAAGGATGGTAAAACGGTAGTGCGCGGCGGCGGCGGTATTTTCTACGACAACGGAGTTTTGCAGGATCGGTTTTCTACCGCCCGCGCCAACGCCCCTTTCGCGGTCACCGCGATCGACAATAATCCGGCACCGTTTCCGTCAACCGGGCCGGCGACGACCCTTACGCGGCTTTTGGGGAGCGGACAGGCGACCGGAGCGGCTTCGATACAAACGGACTTCGCCACGCCCTACGCCGCGCAATGGAACCTCAATCTTCAGCGGCAGGTGACAACCAACACATTGGCCGAAATAGCATACGTCGGTCGGCGCGGACAAAATCTGTCGCGGCCGGTAAACATCAACCAAATCGTCGCCGTAAACAGCCCGCAGGCGCAGGTTTCGCCGGTCGGGTCGCGGCCTTTCGCAGGCACAAATACTCCGGCGGCGGCGCGTTTTTCAAATGACATTATTCAGCAGCAGTCATCGGCCGAGTCGATCTATCATGCCTTACAGGTCAAAGTCGAAAGACGCCTGAGCCGTGGCAGTTCGTTTTTGGCCGCTTACACCTGGTCGAAATCGATCGATACGGCTTCGGGTATCGGAACGGGGAATGACGATCGTCCTCAGGACTCGTATAATTTGGCGGCCGGCAGGGCAGTTTCAAACTTCGATATTCCACACCGATTCATCTTCAGCTCTACATTTGTACTGCCGTTTGGAAAGGGCCAAAAGTATTTCACCAATGCCTCTGGGATAATCGGTTTTTTGATTAGCGATTGGCAGACAAACAGCATTTCAACGGCTCAAAGCGGGCAACCATTCAACGTCACTGTCGGGGCATTCGATCTGATAACGGGGATCGCAAACCGCAGGCCGAACGTAATCGGAAACCCTAATGAAGGCGTGCCTGAGGGCTTCGCGTTTAACCCCGCGGCCTTTGCGACGCCGGCTCCCGGTTTTCTCGGCAGTGCCGGACGCAACATTATTCGCGGCGGCAGTTATTTTAACAGCGATTTTGGTGTTTTGCGCACGTTTCAGTTGCCGTTTCTCGGGGAGGGAAGAAATCTTCAATTTCGGTCGGAGTTTTTCAATATTCTTAACGCTGTAAACTTTACCGCTCCTGTTACGAGCTTTAGCAGTTCCGCCTTTGGCCGCTTTGTAAGCAATGCGACCAGCCCTCGCGTGATTCAGTTCGGGTTGAAATTGAATTTTTAGCTTTTGAAAGATGACTTGTGTTTAGATTAAGCAATGTCGAAAAATGACAACTGGACATTTCCGCTCTTTGCGGATCATGTGACGTATGATCGGTTGATGCCGCAGTTATCCGACGTGCATCTTTATACCGGCTCGAAATGCAATAGATCCTGTGATTTCTGCATTGTTTACGGGCGACCCGAAGGCTGGTACAGGCCGATGACGAGCGAGAGTCTGGATATGATACTCGAAGTTGTGCCGATGGACGCGACCATTAAATTTTATGGCGGCGAGCCGACGATCGATTTTGAGAATGTCATCTGGGCGATGAGCTATCTGCGCAAAAAAGGTTTTGCCGGGTGGTTTACGATCTTCTCGAACGGTGTTCTGGCAGAACGCGTGATCAAAATCCTCGAATCTGATGAAGACACCGATGTGGTTCTGAATTATTCGATCCTGCACGGCGTTGATGCCGAACCGATTCCTCCGGCCGCACTTGAAAAACTTAAGGACTACGAGAAGGTCAATCCTGGTCGCATTTATTCGTCGCACGCCGGAGTTTTCCCATACGGCCGCGGAGCCGAGTTTACCGCCGCGGTTGGCGAGGAACATATCGTCGAACGCACGCACACGTCCTATAACAAGGCCATCGAAATCGGTAAGATGACTAAGGAAACCGCGAAACAGATCGAAGAAGAAAAGGGCTTTCGCGTTTGTCCGCGTTGTCGTCCCGCGCTTAGGACCGATGGTGTCTTTCACGCCTGTCCGTTCGCCGTCGAATCGAACGCTCGGCATTATCAGCTTGGAAAGCTCGGCGAAACTACGGGCGAAGAGGTGCTGGATAATTTTCAGAAGTTCCTCGATTGGATCGATTCGACGCTTGAACCCGAAGCCGAGAGGTTGAAGCAGCACCCGTGCCAGATTTGCACGCACAGAATCGAAACACTCCCGTCGTTTCGCGAAACCAGATCGACAAAATAGCTGTCGTTGTCCGACCTGATGGTGAAATTCAGAACAATCGCACTCTTGTTGCCGGCAGCGTTTATCGTCCTTGGAGTTTTCCTGGTTGGAATGTTGCTGTCGGCGGCGAACAGTTTGCCGCTCGCGACCTACGCGCAGATTTACGCCGACCCTGAAGTGCGAGCCGCGTTGATTTTTACTCTCAGGTTGACCATGCTGGCGACTGCTTTATCGGCCCTGTTCGGAACGGCGACTGCCTTGCTGTTGCATAGTCTAGCCCGTGACAGCTACCTGCTAAAGACATTTCTGCAGATTCCGCTTTCCGTGCCGCATCTTGCCGCTGCGTTTATCCTGCTTAGTTTGATCGCCCCAAGTGGATTGATCTCGCGCTTTTTTGTTTCGACGCCGCAGGATTTTCCCGTACTCGTCGGTGACGTTTTCGGAATAGGAATTCTGATCGCCTACGTTGTGAAGGAAATGCCTTTTATCGCGCTGGTTGTAATGGCGACACTGGCGAGAAAGGGTGACGAGTTGGATCTGGTCGCCCAAAATCTCGGTGCGAACGCATGGCAGAGATTTCGATATCTGACGCTGCCGATTATCGCACCGGCGACGCTCTTTTCGTCGCTGCTTGTGTTTGCGTATGTTTTTGGAGCGTTCGAGATTCCTTTCATTCTGGGCCGTCAGTATCCGACGGTTTTGGCGATGGTCGGCAATCGTAAATTCGCCGGCACTGATCTCGATGAGCGTCCGGAAGCCTTTGCCATCGCCGTCGCGATGACGATTTTGGCTGCCGTGTTCGTATGGTTTTTTCTGCGTTTTTGGCAGCGGCAAGGTGAATCCGAAAAGCCATTGCTGTTCTGATTCGTCTTCGGCAGCGGAATCAAATTGATCGTTGAATTAAACCTCATTTGTAATGAATACTGTTAGCAGAAAATACTCAGTCTGTCTGATCCATTTGGTTCTTAGCCTTGTCGCCCTTGTGCCTTTCTTCTTATTGGGCATTTCGTCGATAGCCGCGAACTGGAGGTTTCCGCTTGTTTTGCCAACGGAATTGAGTTTGCGAGCATGGAGTTATCTTTCGTCGTCAGCTTCGGGTGTGCTGCCGGCGTCTGGCAACAGCGTTTTCATCGCATCAATCGTCACGGTCCTGTCAATGTTGATTTCGCTGCCGGCATCTCGCGTACTTGCCTTGCAACGGTTTAGAGGCAAAAAAGCTATTATGTTTCTTTTGATACTGCCGATACTTGCGCCTTCGTTCGCTGTAGCGTCGGGCAGCCACGCCGTTCTTCTGCGATACGGACTAACGGATTCGCTTGCTGGCGTGATCGCTTCGCATCTGGTACCGGCAATACCGTACTGTATGCTGCTGTTGACCGGAAGCTTTGCACGGCTCGATACGGATTTTGAGGATCAAGCACGGTCGCTTGGAGCCTCTCCCTTTGCGGTTTTTCGCTACGTTACGTTTCCGGCGATAGCGCCCGGTGCCGCCATCGCGGCACTGTTTGCCTTTTTGATATCGTGGTCGCAATATCTAACCACTCTCTTTGTAGGCGGAGGAAAAATTCAGACACTGCCGCTCACGCTGGTTTCGTTTCAACGAAGCAGCGACGATGCGGTGACAGCTGCGCTCACGTTGATCTTTGCTGTACCGGCTGTTGTTGTATTTTTAGTCGTTGCTAGATTTTTCAGAAATGAAAAGTGATATTTACTTGATTTTAATTTTGAACCTTTTTCTTCTGATCGCATGTAAAACCGCGGTTGAAATGCCGTTTACGGTAAACGATCTGAATCAATCAGAATGGCCCGAGATCGAGCGGAAAGCCAGGAACACGACCGTAAATTTTGCAATGTGGTCGGGCGACGAAAATCGAAACCGCTTTTTCAAAACCGAGGTCGCAGAAAAACTGAAAGAGCGATACAGCGTTACATTGAATGTCGTTCCGCTCGGCGACACGGTCGATGCGATCAACAAACTGCTGACTGAAAAACAAGCCGGCAAGACGACGGCCGGATCGATTGACGTGCTATGGATCAACGGTGAAAATTTTCGTACGGCAAAGCAGGGCGACTTGTTATGGGGCAGTTTTTCCGGTCGATTGCCGAGTTTTGGATTGTATGAGGCAGACGCCGGGATCACCGATTTCGGAACACCGGTCGAGGGGCTAGAGGCTCCCTGGCAGCGTTCGCAATTTGTATTCGCATACGACAGCGGACGGCTTAGCGACACGCCGCGTTCGATCGAAAATCTCAAAGAATGGATTCGGGCAAATCCGGGAAAGTTTACCTACCCCGCGCCTCCGGATTTTACCGGTTCGGCATTTCTGCGGCATATTCTGTTTCATTTTGGCGGCGGTGCAAAGAACTTTGGAAAGTTTGATGAGCAGCTCTATGTCTCGGCTTCGTCAAAAACATTCGAATTCCTGAATGAGATCAAACCTTATATGTGGCGGCGAGGCGAAAATTACCCGAATTCGCCCTCGGAGTTAAACCGGCTGTTTGCCAATCGCGAGATCGAGTTTACTTTTGCGTATGGCGCGGCATTCGCATCCGAAGCGATCAACCGCGGGGAATTTCCCGCGTCGGTGCGGACATTTGTACTCGACGAGGGAACGATAAAAAACTACAGTTTTCTCACAATTCCATTTAACTCATCGAATCCCGCAGGCTCGCTGGTCGTAATTAATTATTTGATGTCGCATGAATTTCAGCTGCGACAGTCGGTTGTGCTCGGGTCGATCTATCCTCACGACCTAAGCAAATTAACCGA
>JBQTJB010000003.1:0-19944 GCA_052387555.1 Blastocatellia bacterium
GTTCCGTCGTGATCGTACTTTGCCGCAGCGGCCTCCGGGCTGACGATCATTTTGCAGACCGGGTCGATAAAAGTCTGTTTATCACCGTCCTCGACTTTATTGCGTCCTAATTTCACAGGAATTTGCTGCATTAGTACAATCTTATCGTATTCGAATAAGATTTATGGAATGTTCCCGCAATTGCCTATGTTTTTTAAATGGTGTCGGTCTACTGTCCGACCTTCCCTGCGAATGCCGAAAAATCCGGCGTTCGAACCTTAACCGAAAAGGCAAGTGTCCAATAGACACACGCAAAGCCGGAATCTTTAAATAGATCATCCGGCTGCCGAAGTGAGGTCAATTTGAGATCAGTATCGCTTTTTTTATTTGCTTTAATAATCCTATTTACAGCAGACGCAACGGCTCAAAAACGCTCCGTTAAGCCGCAGCCGATTCTGGTCGATGAGATCGGCGAGTCCGGTTCTTCACGAACATTTTCGCGGCCGCGAATAACCACATCAAAAGCTTCAGGAGCGATAAGGTCTGCTTACGAGGTTGAACGGCAAGCGTTCGATCTTCTGAACGCCAGGCGTGCTTCCGTGGGGCTTGCGCCGCTTGTTTGGGACAATAAAATTGCAAAGGTCGCCCGTCTTCATTCACGAAACATGGCCGAACATGGCTTTTTCAGCCACCAGGGAGCGGACGGCACAATGGTCGATGACCGTGCGGATATGCTCGGCCTTGGCAGTTGGCAGGCGATAGGCGAAAACATTGCTTTTCTGAAAGGGTTCGATAATCCGAGCGAGGCCGCCGTCGAAAAATGGATGCAATCCACATCGCATCGCAGAAATGCGCTCGCTTCAAATTGGCGCGAATCCGCCGTCGGCGTTGCTGTCACGGGTGATGGGACATATTACTTCACACAGGTTTTTCTACTGAGAAGATAATATTATCTTCTTTGATCTGATAATAAAGCGTGCTTTTCATTGGGGGATGAATCGCACGCTCTTTTTACTTTCGGCGAACGACGTTTTATCTTAGGTTGATGTCTTCCGAAGCATTCACGCTGCCGTCGTTCGCAAAGATCAACCTGCATTTACAGGTTTTGGGCCGGCGCGCCGATGGTTTTCATGAACTTTGCACCGTATTCCAGACCGTTTCGCTGCGCGATGAGCTGACTTTCTCCGAGAGCGGCAACATCGAGCTGTTTTGTGATGATCCCGTCATTCCGGTCGGAGACGGAAACTTAATTGTCAAAGCGGCGGTGATGATGCGGGAAAGGTTTGGAGTCAAAAATGGCGTAAGGTTCGAGCTTAAGAAACAAATTCCTTCGCCGGGCGGTCTCGGCGGCGGATCGTCGAACGCGGCAACGGCATTGATCGGGCTCAACAGGCTATGGGATCTGAACGCCAGCATGATTGAACTGCACGAGATCGGAGCCCGCTTAGGTGCCGACGTTCCGTATTTTCTCTGCGGCGGAACGGCTATCGGCACGGGTTCGGGCACCGAGATCGAAGAAACGACTCAGATTAACGAAAGATATCTGATAATCGTGACTCCGAATGTTGCGATATCTACGCGCCAAGCTTTTGAACGCCTTCGGGCGCCAAACTTGACAAACATTGACCCCGAAAGTATTCTCAGAGTTTGCCGTTTCGGTGCAGATTCACTGAACCTACGCCGCTCGGCATTGAAGAACGACTTTGAAACCACTGTATTTGCTTCGTTTCCAGAGATCAGGAAAGCGAAGCAAACCCTTGAAGATTTAGGAGCAGTCAACGCTCTCCTGAGCGGCAGCGGGGCAAGCGTCTTCGGAATATTTGAAAAAGAAGAGACACGGCAGACTGCGATGAAAGCCCTTGACGAACAGGTCAACTGGCGAAAGTTTGCCGTAGCGACTATCTCGCGTGATGAATACCGCGCGCCACTTGGATTAGTGTGAAGAGTCGCTTCCGATTTTCTTAAATGCGTCTTGGGGCGTAGCCAAGTGGTAAGGCACCGGTTTTTGGATCCGGCATTCGTAGGTTCGAGTCCTCCCGCCCCAGCCACTTTTGTATATCGGAGCGGTCTTCCTTAATTTGGCAGGCCGCTTTCTCTTTTTTCGACGTGCGATTTTACTAATGAGCGTAAACGGCAACATCAAGATCTTTTCGGGCAATGCTCACCCTGATCTGGCGAAAGAGATTTGCGAGCATCTCGGCATAGATCTTGGAAAAGCAAGCACCGACCGTTTTTCTGACGACGAGTTCAATTTTCAGATCGGCGAAAATGTTCGTGGTTCGGATGTATTCATTGTACAGCCAACCTGTCCTCCGACTGACCGGCACTTAATGGAGTTGTTGATAATGATCGACACGTTTGTCCGGGCGTCGGCCGAACGTGTCACGGCTGTCATTCCGTACTTCGGATATGCCCGCTCGGATAAAAAAGACCGTCCGCGTGTTCCGATCTCGGCAAAACTGGTTGCTAATATTCTGACCAAAGCCGGAGCCGAGCGCATTTTGACTATCGATCTGCACGCCGCTCAGATACAAGGTTTCTTTGACATTCCGGTCGATCACCTTTATGCGGCGCCTATCGTGGTCGAGTATTTTAATAAAAACCCGATCGAAAATTTGATCGTGGTTGCACCGGACACCGGCGGAGCCGAGCGTGCAAGGGCATATGCTAAACGTCTCGACGCCGGCCTTGCTCTTTGCGATAAACGCCGCGAACGGGCAAACGAAGCTGATGTAATGAACATCGTTGGTGACGTTGCCGGCAAAAACTGCCTAATCGTGGACGATATGTGCGATACCGGCGGCACGATATGCAAAGTCGCTAAAGCTTTGCATGAGGCCGGTGCGAAAGAGGTTTATGCATGTTTTACGCACGCGGTTCTTTCGGGAAAAGCTGTCGAGAACATCACGAACTCATATCTGAAAAAAGTTATCGTGACGAACACGATCCCGGTGCTTGAACACGGGATGCCGCTTGTCGAAGGCGGAAAGATCGAGATCTTGAGCGTCGGCAAACTGCTTGCATCGGCGATCAGATCAATTCATGACGAGACGAGCGTCTCGTCGCTGTTTATTTGAGATTTAGTTATGAGTCATATTCGGTAAAGTTACATTCCGAATTAAGACTCAGGGCTAAAGACTCAAGACTTGGCAAACGAAGGAAAGTTATGGCAGAGAAATTTGTAATAAAGGCAGAAAAAAGGGAAGTGACCGGCAAGAACATCAATCGCCGGCTTCGCGCCGAGGGAAAAGTTCCGGTCGTCGTTTACGGCGGCGGAAGCGAGAGTCTCGCCGCAACGGCCGAATTGAAGGATCTGGCGGCCATCCTGCGAACCGATGCGGGCGTTAATACAGTATTTTCGCTTGATATCGCGGGCGAGGGCGTGAATGACGTGATCTTTCAGGATCGCCAGATCGACCCGATCAGAGGCCGTCTGGTTCACGCCGACCTTCGCAGATTTGCACGCGGTGAAAAGATAGAAATGACCGTTCCGATTCATCTTACGGGACACGCGGTCGGGCTGCAGGAAGAAGGATCTGTGCTTACGCAGGTAATGCGTGAGATCAAGGTGCTTTGCGAACCAGCCAAGACGCCAGAATCGATCGACGTCGATGTGACCAATCTTGAGGCCGGACAGTCGGTTCACGTTTCCGATCTCAAGGTTGCCGAGGGTGTCGAGATTCATGACGCTCCCGAGACCTTGGTTGCTTCGATCGTGACAGTCAAGGAAGTTGCCCTGGAACCGCAGATCGAGGCTGGCGCGGAACCTGAAGTTGCCGGTGAGGGCGAAAGTCCCTCTGCCGATGGTGACGGCGGCAAAACGGAATAGTTGGTTTGGACGCATATTCCGAAAATGGCTGGCTGATCGTCGGGCTTGGAAATCCCGGTGCGGCGTACGAAAAGACGCGGCACAATCTTGGGTTTATCCTCGTCGACAGGCTTGCCAAAGATGCACAGACGCAGGTAAAACGCGGCGAGTGCCGCTCACTGATCGGACGGGCGTTCATTGAAAATCAAACTGTCGAACTGGCAAAGCCGCAAACGTTTATGAATTTGAGCGGCGAAGCGGTTAGTTGCTTGCTCAAAAAAGAAGGGCGAAGCGTTGAAAACCTGCTTGTCATTTCGGATGATCTGGCCTTACCGCTGGGTTCTATTCGGATCAGGCCGAAGGGTTCTCACGGCGGACACAACGGGCTGAGATCGATCATCGATTGTTTAAAAATGAGCGATTTTATTCGCCTCAGGATAGGTATAATGCCGGAGCATCCGGTTGGCAACACGAAGGATTTCGTGCTCCAGAATTTCGCAAAGAGCGAGATAGAAAAAGTTGAAAAAGTATTGGAAACCAGCGCCGACGCGGTTCGTGCGGTAATAGGAGACGGCGTGGACAGGGCGATGGCAAAATTCAATCGTGAATCGTCAATCGAAAATCGTGAATAGTTCGAAAGGCGATTTTCGAATCACGACTGACGATTTAACGAACTACCTTCTTGCTTAGTTCTTATTTGATCTAAGCTCGAAAGCCAAAAGGAGGAAAAGAAATTGGCAAACAGAACTTACGAGGTGATGTACATCGTCGATCCGGATACGGCCGTCGATAAGGTCACAAAATTGAACGAAGCAGTCGGAAAGCTGATCGAAAAAGAAGGCGGGACTATCGTCAGGCTTGACGATATGGGCCGCCGCAATATGGCTTACACGATCAACAAAAAGAACGAGGGTCACTATGTGCTTTTCGAGATCGAAGGCTCCGGACAGGAAATCGCCGAGCTCGAACGCCGCATGCGTGTCAACGACATGATAATGCGCTACATGACAGTTCGGGTCGACGAGGACCGAAAAAAAGCAGAAAAAATGAAGGCGAAACGCGAAAAGCGAACCAGCCAGCGCGCGCGGTTCCGCAAGACCGAGGAAGCTCCGGCGGAGATCGTGGAGGCGCAGGAATAACGCGAGGTAATTATGGCTGAAAGAGATTTGGAAATACCTATTGACAGAGAAGTGATGATCGACGACGCATTTGGCGACAAGATGCCGAGGCGTTATCAACGGCGGCGCCCGCGGCAGGTCGTGCCGGATTATGTCGATTGGAAAGATGTCGATTTTTTACGGCAATTCATACCAGAGCGCGGAAAAATTATGCCGCGTCGCATTTCGGGCATCTCCGCCAAGGATCAGCGGCGCATTGCAACGGCTATCAAGCGAGCGAGAACGATGGCCTTGCTGCCGTTTGTTTGGGAATAATTTTCGAAACTGGTTTAGCTCCCCTCTTTGTTTGAGGAGGGGTGGCAGCCGCTTCGGGTGACGGGGTGGTTAGCGACCGGGTTCTTGATGTAAGGAATAGTAATCATGGCAAACACAACTATTTTATTGAGGGACGACGTCGAGGCTCTCGGCGGCCGCGGCGAGATCGTAAAGGTAAGAGCGGGATACGCACGCAACTATCTGCTGCCGCAGGGGCTAGCAACGCTGGCTACGAAAGGAAACGTTAAGCAGATCGAGCAGGAACGAGCGGCCCTTTTGAAAAAGGCTGCAGAAGAACGCTCTACAGCTGAGGCGCAAAAAGAACAAATGGGCACGATAGCACTTGCGTTCGAACGCAAGGCGGGCGAAGGCGGTACGCTTTTCGGTTCGGTAACGTCTATGGACATTGCCGAGGCGCTTCAGGCAAAGGGCTACGAGATCGACCGCCGCAAGATCAATCTTCGCGACGCGATCAAGGAAACCGGCGAATACACCGTCAAGGTCAAACTGCACCGCGACGTGACGCTCGAAGTTCCTGTAACCGTAACCGCCGAAGGCGGCGATGCGGTTGCGGCGAAGACAGAAAAGAAAGGCCGCAAGACAAAAGCTGAAGCCGCAAAGGAAGAACCGTCGGCCGAAACAGAAGCAGAGGCAGACGAAATCGGGAAGTCCGAAGCATAATTCACGCTTCAAAATTAATGGCTGCATCCGTTTCGGCGGGTGCGGCTTTTTTGTATACCTGATCCGTGAATTCCGTATATTTCTGTGTCTCCTGAGGTTAAAAAATGCACCCATGGAATTTACAGAAAACACGGAGGAGGACACGGAAAAAAAATCGTCTGCTCTTTTGTCACTTTTTAAATTTGAAGTTATTATCTAACCCTACGTCTCGTTCACTAATAATCAATGGCTGCATACCCCGAAGCACGACGCGAACAGTTTTTAGAACGCCCTCTGCCCTCTAGCGAAGAGAGCGAGCGGGCCATTTTGGGCGCGATTTTGCTTGATAATTCTCTGATCGCGCAGGCCGTCGAACATCTAAAACCCGCGGATTTCTACTCGCCGCTTCACCGCCGCATTTTTAATGGAATGATCTCGCTTTTCGAATCTTCGAAGCGGATCGACCCGATCCTGATCGGCGAAGAACTTAAAAAGGACGGCTCCATCGAATCGATCGGCGGCATTGCCACAATTACCAATCTTACCTACGGCTTGCCGCATTTTTCCGATCTGACCGATTACATCAAGGTCGTCCGCGACAAATCGGTGATGCGAAACCTCGTGCGAACTTGCAACGAGATTACGGGCGAGGCGCTCGAAGAAGAAGAGGACGCCGAAGTAGTTCTGGATCACGCAGAACAGATGATCTTCGCCCTTGCCGAGATGAAGGAACGTCAAGGCTTTTCGAGGATACAGCCAATCGCCGAAAATGTGTTCGCAAAGATCCAGGAATATGCCCGACATGATTCACATGCCCTCACGGGGCTTGCCACCGGTTTTCGCGATCTTGACCAACTGACATCGGGTTTGCAGCAGGGCGATTTGATCATAGTTGCAGCGCGTCCTTCGATGGGCAAAACCGCCCTTTGTCTGAATATTGCTCAGAAAGCCGCGATCAACGAACGGGCAACCGTTGCCGTCTTCTCGCTTGAAATGTCGAAGGAGCAGTTAGTGATGCGAATGCTTAGTTCACAGGCATCGGTCGATGCACGTAAGCTGCGGACGGGCCTGCTGTCGAGCCAGGATTGGGCGCGGCTCGCGGAAGCAATAGCGGTGCTTGCGGACACGAATTTGCATATCGACGATACGCCCGTAATCTCGGTTCTCGAAATGCGTGCAAAGCTTCGCCGTTTGGCTGCCGAGCAGAAAAAACTCGATCTGATCGTGGTCGATTATTTACAGCTTATGGGTGGCTCGACCCGCACGGAAAACCGCCAGCAGGAAGTTTCAAAGATATCGCGCGACCTTAAAGCGATGGCGAAAGAGTTCGGCGTGCCGGTGCTGGCGCTGTCTCAGCTTTCCCGTGCACCGGAGGCTCGAAATCCGCCAAAACCGATGATGTCCGACCTGCGCGAATCCGGTAGTATCGAACAGGACGCCGACGTGGTTGCCTTTATCTACAGGCAGGATTATTATGCGAAAAATCAGGACGACATTCCCGACAATGAAAAGAACATAGCCGAGATAATCGTCGCTAAACAGCGAAACGGCCCGACCGATACGATACGGATGGCTTTTCTGAAACAGTTCACGCGGTTTGAGGATGCGTATATTCCTTAATCTATCTCCTTCGGGGACGAAAGACAAAAAGGTACTTAACGAAAATGGAAACTGATCTAAGGTACCCGATCGGCAAATTTGATCTCGCAAATTTCTCATCCCGCAGCGAGAACATAAGCACTATCGCAAATCTTCCCGCGAATTTGACGACAGCAGTGAATGGTCTCTCGGAAGAGCAACTCGACACGCTATATCGGCCCGAAGGCTGGACGCTGCGGCAGACCGTGCATCACGTCGCCGACAGCCATGCGAATTCTGTTATTCGATTCAAACTCGCGTTGACCGAAGACGATCCTCCGACCATACGTCCGTATTACGAAGACCGATGGGCGGAGCTTGCGGACAGCAAAATGCCGGTCGATGTCTCGCTAAAAATGGTCGATGCATTACATACACGATGGTTCTCATTGCTTGAATCGATGTCCGATTCCGATTTTGCACGCGAATTCGTTCATCCCGAAACAGGGAATTGGACACTCGAAAAAGCCCTGGGCATGTATGCGTGGCACTCGCGGCACCATACGGCTCATATCACGAGCACGCGTGAACGAAACGGCTGGTGAACTAATGGACAATTGATAACGGTTAATGGACAATCTGCATTATTCATTATCCATTGTCCATTATTCGTTGTCCTATTTTTGCTAATGCCTAATACACCCAGCCGTCTAATATCTCTCGATGTATTCCGCGGAATGACCATTGCCGGTATGGTGTTGGTCAATAATCCCGGAACGTGGACGTCTATCTACGGTCCTCTGAAACACGCCGAATGGCACGGTATCACGCCTACCGATTACGTCTTCCCGTTCTTTCTTTTTATCGTCGGCGTAGCGATTCCCATAGCACTCACCAAGCGGACAGAAGCCGGTGTGACCCGTGATACATATCTTAAAATCATTAAAAGGGCTTGTTTGATTTTTGCCCTGGGCCTGATAATGTCGGCGATACCATTTTTCGATTTTGCAAAAACCGAGATACCGCAAGCCGCAAAAGTTTTTTGCATGGTTGGATTCTCGGCGGCGTTATTCCTGTATTTGACGGGCAAGAAAACGGCAGCTTTGATTACTGCGGCAGCCGTTTTGTCGGTAATTCTCGGATTCTATTTCGCCGGTTATTTGATCGTCCCCTACAATGTTGCCGGAATGCGCATTCCCGGCGTGCTTCAGCGGATAGCGGTCTGCTATCTGATCGTGTCGATAATCTTTCTAACCACAAGTTGGAAGCAACAGACGATCATCGGCATCGCTTTACTGCTGATCTATTGGCTGCTAGTGACACAGATTGCTGTTCCGGGTTGCGAGATAACGACTATCGACGACAAAGCATGCAATCTCGCCGCATACCTCGACCGCACAATACTAACCGAGGCTCACATATGGCGCTCGGCAAAGGTCTTTGACCCAGAAGGTATTCTTTCGACCATTCCCGCCCTTGTAACAACGATCTCCGGCGTGCTCACCGGCACGTGGCTGATAAAAAAAGATGAAGGCGGAGGGATAAAGAATGAAGCGGATGCCGAAACTTCATCCTTCATACCTCACCCTTCATCCTTGGAAAAGGCCGCCGGAATGTTCTTCTTCGGTACTTTGCTGCTGGCCGCTGGCTGGTCGTGGAGCCTTGTTTTCCCGCTCAACAAATCGCTCTGGACAAGTTCGTACGTGATATACACATCCGGTCTCGCGCTTCTGACACTCGCCTTTTGCTACTGGCTGATCGACATCAAGGGCTACAAACGCTGGGCAAAACCCTTCGTTATCTTTGGCGTCAACGCACTCGCCCTCTTCGTCTTTTCGGGCATCTTCGCCCGCATGCTCGGAGTGATCAAACTCGCCGGCGCAGAAGGCAAAGAAATTTCTCTTCAACAATGGATTTTCAACAACATCTTCCTGTCCACTCTTTCGCCGATAAACGCATCATTAATGTACGCGATCTGCTTCATTCTTTTTTGGCTCTTCCTGATGTGGCTGCTGTACCGAAGGCGAATATTCATCAAGGTTTAACAATACTGTAAAAATGAAAGGCTAGGCACTTTAAATTCAAAAAAGTGAATTTGATTCAAGAATTCCAACGATTCGTAGCTTGTTCAGGTCATTTCGAACTGCTTCAGTGGGTTTATACCACAGTTTATTAATTGGAATGAAACTTGCGTGTATTCATCTCGTATTCTTTCCTTCTTTTTTATTTACAAAATTTGCTTTACTCCTGGGGTTGGACGCCACGCTCTCATTTACATAAATGATTAGACAAACTCAGGAGGAAAAAAATGAAAAAGTTCACAAACCTTTTTGCCGGTTTGTTTGCTTTCGCATGTCTGCTTGCCGTATTAATTTTCGGCAGCCAGATGGCGTTAGCGCAGGCGACAACCGGTGCTTTGCGTGGAACGGTCGTTGACCCGAACGGACAGGTTGTTCCGGGGGCCAGCGTCGTAGTCAAGAATGAATCAACGGGAATCGAATCTCCCTCGGTCATTTCTTCAGGCGATGGCGGGTTCGTCGTTTCCAATCTGCAACCCGGCAACTACACTGTTACAGTCACAACCGGTTCCGGATTCAAAACAAACGTTACATCGAACATAGCTGTTCAGCTTGGCGTCAACCGTGACATTACGGTACAGCTCGAGGTTGGCACGGCCCAGGAAATAGTTACCGTTACCGCATCGGGCGACGAAATTGCGCAGACAAGCTCTGAAATCTCGTCAAACATCGATACCCGTAAAATATCCGAACTTCCGTCAAATGCGGCAGGTGGGGGAATCGACACACTGGCATTGAATGTCCCGGGAGTTACGCCCGGCTTCGGTAATGTCAACAGTAATGGACTCGTATTTTCGGTTAATGGTAATCGAGCCAGGTCAAACAACTTTACGATCGACGGCACCGATAACAATGACCTTTCTATCGGCGGACCCGCTCTTTTCATTTCAAATGCGGATGCGGTTCAGGAGTTTCAGGTCGTTTCCAGCAATTTTTCGGCTGAATATGGCCGCAACCAGGGAGCCGTTGTCAATATTGTGACGAAGAGCGGAACAAACAGCTTTACGGGAAGCCTCTTTGAATATCACCGCAATGCCAGCGCGCTGGATGCGATGACAAATATTGAACGCCGCAACCCGAGCCGGAGCAAGCGCGATAAGTTTATCAGCAACACATTCGGCGGCACTTTCGGTGGACCGATAGTTAAAAATCGAGCTTTTTTCTTCGGCAGTTACCAGGGCATTCGTCAGCGGTCGAACTTTACATCCCGCGGTACTCAGCTCGCGATTCTGGCGACCGAATTCACACGTCTGCGAGCGGCTTTTCCTGGCAACTCTGCCATAACAGCATTAACGTCTCAGGGGGCTTTTGCATTAACCGGTTTCGGAAACGTCCGTCCGCGTCCTGACCGTGCTTTGGACAGAGTCTGTATTTCCGCTACTCCAACCACTAATTGTGTTGCGGGCGGAAACGAAACCGGCTTTTTCCAGGCGGGATTTCCAGAGAGGGAATTTTCCCTTCCGTTCGACCAGAATGACTATACTGTACGGGGCGATGTGAATATAACTTCCAAGGATATGGTCAGCGGCCTTTACCTGTTTCAAAAGAGCGCTGCGGGCAACAGTCTTGGAAGCAGCAACGGATTTACAGGCGACGTTCCGGCAACAAGCAAAAAACTGCGCGGCGGTTACACACGAACCATTTCAAGCAACATCGTAAATGCATTCGATGCAACGTTTCAGCGGCTGTCGGTAGTTTTCGGCGGCGGCTGTACAGATCCCCTGACCGGATGCATCCCCGACCCGGCCGAAATTGGCGAAGCATACACGAGTGCCACTTTCGCTGGTATTACCGGCAGCAGCGGAGCCTCGCTTCAAACTCTGGGCGGTGCAACAAATCTGCCGCAGGGACGTATCGTGGACGTTTATCAGTTCTCGGACAAACTCTCGTGGAGTACCGGAAACCATTCAATTAAATTCGGCGCGGACATCCGGTTCCTGAAGAATTCGGTGCCGTTTTTGCCAAATATAAATGGTGTTGTCCGTTTCGGTACGCTGGCATCACTTGTAAACAATGTTTCCACCGGCGTAACGCTTGCAGATGGCCAGACAGACTTGGCATACAAACAGTACGACCAGTTTTACTTTATTCAGGACGACTGGAAAGTACGTCAAAACCTTACTCTTAACCTCGGACTTCGTTACGAATACAGCGGTCAGCCGATAAATCGCATAAACGAAGTTACGCTGGCGCGTGAAAGCGATGCTGCAACCGCATTGTACAGGCAAAATTTGCCCGTTGACGCCCGTATAGTTCCAGCAATCCCATCCGACAAGAACAATTTTGCGCCGAGACTCGGCTTTGCATGGTCGCCGAATTTTGGCGACAGTCCGTTTGCAAAATTCCTTTTTGGCGGAAAAGATGAATCCGTTATTCGCGGCGGTTTTTCGATAGCTTACGACGCGGTGTTTTATAACATCATGTTGAACATTTCGACGTCTGCTCCGACGGTAATATTGGACACCTTTACCCCAACCACCGGCGGCTTGCCGGCGAATCCGATCGGCTCGGCGATTCGTTCGGCCTTCTCTGCCAACCTGCGTCGCAATACGTTTGACCCGCGATTGCTTGCTCAAACGATCGTCTCGTCCGATTTCCACTCGCCGTATTCGATGCAGTATTCATTCGGCATCCAACGGCAGCTCAACGACAGCAATGTCTTTGAGATCAGGTACGTCGGAAACCGAGGAAAAGACCTTTTCCAGACAGTCAATGGAAATCCGAACTACGCCAGCCTCTACAATGGTTTTACACAAACAATCACATTGGCCGGTGTGGCGACCGTTGTGAACTTTCCTAATTACCGGAGCTTAATTCCGGGAGCTCCGGCGCCGCAGACCTGCATAAACGACACAACAACTGCGGACAATGAAGCGGCCTGTAACGGACGGTTGCTTGCCGGTAGAGGATTGATCAGATCCCGCACGAATACCGGCAGCTCGCAGTACGATTCTTTGCAGGCCCGGTATAACGGCAGGTTTTTGAACAAGGACCTGATATTCGGCGCGACATATACTTTTTCCAAGGCAATTGACAATGCCAGCGAAATCTTTGCTTTTGGTGAGAACCCGGTTGCACAGAATCCGTTCGATGTAGAGGACGGCGAAAGAAGTCTTTCCGGTTTTAACCGCGAACACGCTTTTTCGATGAACTTCATCTATGCGATACCGTTGTTCAAGGATCAAAACGGATTCGTCGGCAAACTGCTGGGCGGCTGGCAGCTAAACGGAACTTACAATCTTGCGAGCGGACGTCCATATACGCCCGAGCAGTTCCGAAATTCGCAGGTTTTTGCAAATTCCTATATCGATGCCGGTTTTGCCAACACCTTTATCGGTCTCGATAATCTGCGTCCGTTTATGGGTAATCCGAACGCCGATATTCGACGCGTCGCGGTGACGAATATTGACGCCAGATTGATGGGATTGCTTGGAGCGACTACGGCTCTTAGCCCGACGGGATACTATCTGTTGAATGATTTGAACCGGGTAGTCGGTGGTGCCAGGGTTTTAACACCCGTAACGCCGAATGACGTTCGATTCATCTTCAACGGGCCGGGCGCTGCTTTAGCATTCGGCACTCCGTTTGGCAACTTCCAACGCAACAGCGTGCTTGGGCCGACCCTGAATCAGATGAATCTGGGTCTGTTCAAAACCACTCGTGTTACGGAAAAAGTTCGAGTGCAGATCAGAGCAGAAGCTTATAATGTCCTGAACCGGCCGAATGCCGGTTTTGGCGTTGCAGGCGGAGCTTCGCTGCCCGATCTGATTTCCGAAAATGCCGGAATAACCTTTGCCGACAAAGGCGAAGCTGCCCTGAGCAGCCGCCGAGTCCAATTAGGTGTCCGCATTATTTTCTAAACTGAAAACAGTTTGGAGCTTATTGCAGGAGAGGCTGAAAAGCCTCTCCCTTTTCATTCATGTAATTATTAATTATTACTCACCAAAAACCATCTACTTTACTTCAAAATTCTTTATCTCAATGGCAAGCTCGCGTTCTAGGGTTTCTTTTTCTGCAGTCATCGTGGCCTTGTCTTTTACGATCTGCTCCAGCCGCGATTCCTGCTGATTTGCTTTCCCGATGTAGCGTGCGATAAGTTGTTTCGCGTCGGGTGTCTTCGCAAGTGCTTCGATGTTTTCGCGGAAGCGCTGCTGATCCTTAGTTATTTCTTCAGTTTCATTTTCGCTTGCTTCCAGTTTTGCGTCGATGGCGTTAATCTTCATCCTCAGGTCGATTAGTTTGGCGAGCCGCTGGCGGACAGAATCGTCAATAAACCGCCCGCTGATGAAAACATCGAGGTCTTTCGGCGAGAGAGTTGTGAGATTATATGTGTCCATCATCCCAAGATTTTCGCCAACAGTTATCTCCTTGTTTTCGAATGGAGCCAGTTCGACGCGAAAGCGATAGAATCGTGCGGTCGTATAGTCGGGTTTTGCGAAGTTTTCAGAAAGTGTCCAGTCTTTACGAACCGCATGTTCTACATAGATGCTCTTCGATCGGTCAGTTTGATTTGAAAGCCGATAGATCTTCTTGTCGGTTTTGAAGTAATGAACCTGAAAGACGCCGCCGACTACCTTTATCAGTTTCGCCGGTTCACGGTCAGCTTTTTGCTCAATGCGGACGAGCGTTCCGAGGTCGAGAGCAAAAGAGATCAAACGCTGCTCTTTTGTCCGCAGCCTTTCCATTAAAGCCTCGCCTGCGTACACATCGCGGTCGAGAATGGTCATCGAACCGCCTTCGAACGTCATAGGCGTTGTGTTCTTCAGAAGTAGCCCGCTCATTGGGCGCGGATTTGCTTTTTGAACTGCGGCGGGTTGGTCTTCGTCATCATCGTTATCATCGTCATCAGAATCTTCTTCCTTGTCAGTTGATTCGCGAAAGATCGAGACCCGCTCTCCCTCCATTTTCGTTTGTATTATCGGGATTAGGGCGGAACGGTTTCGCTGTACAGTGACCGGTTGTTCGATCTTGTACTCAAAAAGATCGCCGATATCTTCGCCGCTCGACGAGGTTTGAACACCTGCTCGCTCCGAAACTATCGCGTCGCTTACGCTTGTTCCGGCAAAGCCCGACGAGACGATGAAATTATTGTTTGCCGCCTCGAACATAGGCTTGGGTGTCGGTGCCGGCGCAGAACCATACCCGCCTGCAGAACCGCCACCAGATCCGCTGCCACTTACGTCGCCCGAACCTGAACCCTCGCCATCTCCATTTTCAGGATCGTATATCTGCGGACGCAGATTCAGATCCTCGGGTATTGGAATGATCGGCCTGTAGCGGTATAAAGGCTTTTGGAGATTTTGTAAAAAGGATACGGGTGAACCGGAAATAAGCGAAAGCTGCACGTTCTGCCAGTCCTCGTCGCTGACGTTATCGACGATCGCCCAGCCCTGAAAGAAAGGTTTGCCCTCTTGATCCAGCACTACGCGATAAGTTGTTTTCCAAATCGGTGCCGCGATCGTATAGCTGACGACCATCTCACGCTGACCCGTGCCGTCGGATGTAACTGTGATCGTCTTTGCGTCACGACGGCGTGTCGATGCTGTTGCGCTCGCAAATTCGTTTAGATCGCGCTTGGTTCCTTCATCTAGAAGCTTCACGCTTCGCACTTCTGCGAGATCGAAGCTCGAGATATCCCCGGAATCTGATGCGATAACGAGAAAATGCGTCTCCGATGCGGGTTTGTCTTTATCGGATTGAACTTTACGAGTTTCTACCGTGAGCACAGAGCCGACTGCATTGCCCTTTATCGAAGTTACAGCGATTCGTTCGCCCTGCATTTGAGCCAATACCTCGGCAATTCCGCCGCTTTCCTTTGTTTTTGCATCCACAGAAAACGGAATCTCGGCCGTCCGGGCCGACGCGGGCATCGACGAATTGTAGCTAACCGCGCCGATCTTGCCCTGGCCCAGGTCGAGCACGACCATCGATTTCAGCACGTCATCCACCTGCGATTGCTTGAACGAAAGATTAACCTCGGCGTTGCCGGAAACAACGCCGCGGCGTTCGATGTAGGCCACGCCGTTGGAATAAAGAACGACTTTTCGAATCGGCAGAGTCGATGGAGCAGCCTTCGTCAATTGCGCAACTGCCGTCTGGAGATTGCCGGGCTGCTTTCTCTGATTTGTTTGCCCGAAGACCGAAAACGCGCACACCAGTACTGTCAGGAAAAATAAAGTTTTTCGCATTTTGATTTGATCCTCTCTCTTAAAATCGGTTGGCCAAACTGACCTAAAAGATGATGTGAATTACGGTATTGGTTGCTTTGACGTAAGGAAAGAATTAGCCACGAATTAACACGAATGGACACGAACCAAAAAAGTCCTCATTCCTGTTTATTCGTGTAGATTAGTGGCTAAAATTCTTACGCGGCTGCAGCGACGACCTTTTCGGCGGCGTCGTTCATGGTGGTTGCGGGGATGATGCCGATGTCGGAATCGTGGAGGACGCGGCGGCCTTCTTCGACGTTTGTGCCTTCGAGCCGGGCGACGATAGGGATCGACACGCCGAGGTTTTTGGCCGCGGCAACCACGCCGTTGGCGACCATGTCGCAGCGGACGATGCCGCCGAAGATGTTGATCAGTACCGCTTTAACATTCTCGTCGGCGAGCAGGATCTTTAATGCCTGTTCGACACGCTTCTGCGAGGCTCCGCCGCCTACGTCGAGGAAGTTGGCTGGTTCGCCGCCCGCGAGCTTGATGATGTCCATGGTGGCCATCGCCAGGCCGGCGCCATTGACCATGCAGCCGATGTTGCCGGCAAGCTTGATGTAGTTAAGGTCAAATTTGGACGCCTCGATCTCAAGTGGTTCCTCTTCATTCAGGTCGCGAAGCTCAGCGTAATCCTTGTGCCGGAACATTGCGTTGTCGTCAAACGTGACCTTGGCGTCGAGAGCGATCAGGCGGTTGTCCTTTGTGAGCAGAAACGGGTTGATCTCGACCAGCGATGCGTCCATTTTCTCGTACGCGTCGTAAAGCGAGAGCATGAAGGATGCGGCTTGATTAACTAAACCGTTCGGAATGCCTAGTCCGAAGGCAAGCTTTCTCGCCTGAAATCCGCGAAGCCCGACCGACGGGTCGATCGTTTCTTTCAGGATGAGCTCGGGGGTTTCCTCGGCGACTTTTTCAATGTCCATTCCGCCGGCGGACGATGCCATAAACACATTACGGCCGGTCACGCGGTCCAGGGTGATGCCAAGATAAAACTCTTTGTCTATCGGAAGGCCTTCCTCGATCAGCAGGGTTTTGACTTCGCGGCCTTCGGTGCCGGTCTGGTGCGTAATAAGCTGCATTCCAAGGATCTGTGACGCGATCTCTTTGGCCTCATCTGACGATTTGGCAAGCTTTACGCCGCCGCCTTTACCTCGTCCGCCGGCGTGGATCTGGGCCTTGACGACAACAACGTCAGTACCCAACTCTCTGGCCGCCGCTTCGGCCTCTTCGGGCGTGCGGGCGACTATTCCTCGCGGAACCGGAACGCCGTATTCCTTCAAAAGGGCTTTGCCCTGATATTCGTGTACTTTCATAGTTTTGAAACGAAATTTTAGCCTTCGGAAAGACAAAAAGCAAAGACGACGCGAAATCGCCTTTGCTTAAGTAAATTGAAAAAAATCTAGGTCAATTTTACGATGAGTTTCAGCATTTTCCACTCGCCGCCGCGTTTAACATACTCGTATTCGAAGTTGACCGGTACCGGCTTGGTAGCGTACTTTCCGTTGATCACCAGAATGCTGAGTCCATTCTCCGTTCGAATAGAAGGCGTCGGCGAAAATGTCGGGCTCATGCCGGTTGCCTTGTTAAGGATAGGCATGACGACCCGCTTCTGCGTGACGAAGGACTTGAAGACATCCTTCATTTGCTCTTGAGTGTAAGTCGACTGAAAATCGGTTGAGGCGTTTTCATATATCTCAGAAAAGTCGTTCGTGTCAATCGCCTTTGCGAAATCTTCAGTTGTTTCGCGGACCATCGCCTGAATTACAGAATCCGAAGGAACGCCGTCACTATCGTCATCACCAAATGGAGAATCTTTCGACGAGTCAGATGTTGAACTTGAATTAGAATTCTTCGCAAGTTCGTCAAGATTGAAGGCCTTGCCGCAAGTGCAGCCGAGCGCTATCGACACAACGATACCCAAGGCGATTAACCCGCTGAACCTGGCATCGCTGCCGAAAACCAGATTCTTCAATAATTTACGCATACATTGTCTCCTTTTTTGATAACGCAATTAGTTTTTTCGCCAGGGTTCCAAAAGTATCACCCAACTTTCGACCGTTCGCTGGTATTCGGTTGGGCAACGAACCGCACGCTCCTTCGGAAGATAGCCGTCGGTTACGATATTAGCAAACTTTGTCGTATTCGACCCATAGATCATACACAAGGAGTTATAAAATCTTTGCTCTTGAAGCAGGTGCTCGTCTGCTAGATTTCGTCTTGTATTCGCGGTTTGCTTGGATTCTATGGCAAATGCGTCGGCCGCCGCTAACACCGCACGCACGCCTTCGTCGCCGAGTTCCTTAATGTTTATGTAGGCAGAGCATCTGTCGGCCGCGTCCTCTTCGTTGCCCCCGATCGGCAGCTTGTAGGCGTCTATCAGCGCGTGGCCGATCTCATGCAGAAAAACGAACCGCACCGCGTCGAACATCTTCTGATAGGCTTCGCTTTCGGCGTCGCCGTTTCCTTTGAACGTCTTATAGAAATACTCCATAAGTTCGTAACACATCGTCACGGACTTGTCCCTGGAATCGAAATAAGCGTTAACGTCGTTGCAGTCCTTTGTTCGCAGGTAAATGTCGTGCGGAAGCACCAACGCCCGGTTAAGTTTATCGGCGGCTTTGGTCAGCAATTTTTCCGATTTTACCTGCTTGTCAATCTCCATGTAGCGGGGCGTTGTTACATCGAGATGCTCGACGATAAAATCGCCCTCGTCGCTTTTGCGGCTTTTTGACGCCGACGCCGGGTCTTTCGAACTCTGTGGGCCTTTGCTGACATTTTCCGCCGTTGGGCCTTCCGATTTCGTGTCAAAATCACGATCCGATCTGCAGAAACATCCCGCAACAAGCAGAAGCGTTGCCGAGACAAACAAAAGATTGATCAAATTTCGTTTCATGAAAGGACAAATTAGCTGCAAATGGTCAAATGACCACGGTCAAACAGGGACGAGAATATGAGTAACTTTTGCAAAAAAAGGCTGATAAGCAAGAATCTTATCAGCCCATATTAGTGATTCGCGGTAGGTTTGTCTATTGCGACTTTTCAACAAGATTGAGCAACGTGCGGATTGCAACACCGGTCGGGCCTTTCGCCTGATGCGGTTTTGAGCTATCGCACCATGCCGTACCCGCGATGTCCAGATGAGCCCATTTAGCCTTATCGACAAATTCCTGAATGAAAACAGCGCCCATTATCGTCCCAGCCTTGCCACGCGGGCCGATGTTCTTGATGTCTGCGATGTCCGATTTTATCTGTTTGCTGTACTCTGCGCTCAGGGGAAGTTGCCAGAAACCTTCACCTGATTCTTTTCCGCAAGCGATAATCTCATCGACCAAAGCCTGGTCGTTACCCATGATGCCCGTATTCTGATCGCCGAGAGCGACGATCACGGCACCGGTAAGCGTAGCCATATCGACGATTTTAGTCGCACCAAGTTTTTCCGCATAAGCGACGGCGTCTGCAAGGATAAGGCGTCCCTCGGCGTCAGTGTTCAATATCTCGATCGTCTTGCCATTCAAAGCCGTAACGACATCGCTCGGACGCGAGGCCTTGCCGTCAGGCATGTTCTCGACCGCCGCAACGATGCCCAAGACCGGGACTGAAGGCTTCAAAATTCCGATCGCACGCATCGTTCCCAAAACGGTTCCGCCGCCCGACATGTCGTATTTCATCGCGTCCATGTTTTCGCCGGGTTTTAGCGAAATGCCGCCCGTATCGAAGGTGATGCCCTTGCCTACGAACGCGAGCAGTTCATTTTTCTTTGCGGTGGTTTTTGCGGGCGTGTAGCGAAGCACTATCAGCTTGGCAGGCTGCTCAGAACCGATGGATACGCTTAGCAGCGAACCCATCCCAAGCTTTTTCATCCTTGCTTCATCCAGAATTTCGCATTTCAGGCCGAGTTCTTTCGCCATTTTCGCCGCCCGGTTCCCCATTTCGGTCGGCGTAAGGATATTAGGCGGCTCGTTGGCAAGATCGCGGGTAAAATTCATCGAATCGCCAATAGCATGTCCGCGGGACAAACCGTTCTTAAGTTCGCCGGGTTTAGCACCTTCAACAAAGACGACGATCTTAGAAACGGCCTTATCGTTTTTGTCTTTAGTCTTGTATTTGTCCAGTTCGAACTGGCTGGTAATAAGTCCTTGAACGGAATGCTGAGCCGCTTCGGACGCACCGCCGCTGAATCTCGGCATAAAAGCGAA
>JBQTJB010000004.1:0-1747 GCA_052387555.1 Blastocatellia bacterium
TGCAGATTGTCTCCGCCCGGCACGACAGGCGTTCTGTAGCCGCCGTAATTCAGCTTTTCATTTTTTGTGGAAAAGGCGTAAATGTCGAACCCGTATGCGTCAAGAAAATCCGTAAGCTCTTCTGATCTGTTGAGATAAAGCGTTTCTGCGAATCCGAGCTCAGCCCTTATCTCAAGAAGTCTATCGACGACTTCTAATGGGGCGAAACATTGTGCCGGATCCTTGAAAGTTGCCATAAAAGGGTCGGTCATCAGTATCTACCGTGACCGTTAGTAAGATTACGTTGGAGGCGGAAAGGTTGTTCGGATTTTTTCTTGCGAACTCTTGCCGGCCCACCTACATCTATTTGACAAGAAAAATTGATATTTTTGCGGAATAAGCATAAGATAATCGGGAATTCTCTTCCCAAGGAGCAAAATATGAGATCGAGCCTACCGCGTTTCTTAGTTTTTGGAGTTTTGGCGTCGTTTTTGGCCGCTTCCGTTATCGCTCAGGAAAATACTATTGCCTCGGCAGCGGGAGACAAATATGTGATTTCCGCCAAAGCGGGCGGAGTCAATTATGTAGAAGGCTCGGTCGGCGTGGTCAGAAAAGCCGGCACCGGCGGGCTTCTCATCAAAGGTGACACGCTTGAGATCGCTGACCGTGTTTCGACCGGCGGCGACGGAAAAGCGGAAATTCTGTTGAATCCGGGTTCATACGTCCGGCTGGGCGGCAACTCGGCTTTCGAGTTCAAAACCACTGGTCTTAACGATCTTCAACTCAAGGTGCATCGCGGCAGTGCTATCTTCGAGGTTTTCGCAAGCAACGAATTCAAGGTCAGGCTTATAAGCCCGTTCGGAAAGTTTTCACTGGTCGAATCTGGTGTATATCGCATTGACGTTAGCGAAAAGGACAGCGTTCTTTCAGTTTGGAAAGGCGTTGCTCTGGTAGGAAACGATTGGAGTCAACAGATTAAGGGTGGAAAGTCTGTAAGAGTTGCCGGAACGCAGACCAGCATTGCGAAATTCGATCGCGACCAAAAAGATGACCTTGATTCCTGGAGCAAAGTTCGTTCCAGGGAACTGGCTAAGTCATTGGCAACTCTTAAAAATGGGGATGTGCGTACTTCGCTGATGCGTTCGTTCCTCGGAAATCGCTGGAACATGTACAATTCCTTCGGCCTTTGGATCTACAACGCATCGTTCGGACAGTATTGCTTTCTTCCGTTCGGTCGCGGATGGAATTCGCCATACGGCTACGGCTACGGCCCGTATATCGGCTGGTATCAGCTTCCGCCTGTGATATACAATCCGCCAACTACAGGTGGCGGAGGCGGTGGCGGCACACCTACAACGCCTACTGTCGAACCGCGTCAGAGGGGATTCAAATTTCCTCAGCCGCCGTTCGCTCAAATTCAGGAAACCGGAAACGTCCCCGGAACAACCCGAAACACCGGCGGTTCCTCATTTCCGTCCAGTTCATCTGAGGATAGAGGTAGTTCGGGCCCAATATTCGCGCCTTCAGCACCGGTTTCGAACCCAGGAAAGGTCGAATCATCAAATCCCGGCAAACAACCGTGACTTCTTTACATACAGACAGGAAAAATGGGAGAGTTTACGCTCTCCTTTTCTGCGTTTAAAATGGCAAATTTGTCGCGATCTTTTCCGTAGGTTCTATAAAACTATTGACGTGGGGTTGAAGAATCATAAGAGTTGCTTGAATTGCATTGAAAACAGTATGCAGAACTATACACGGAAGTATGCTG
>JBQTJB010000005.1:0-9723 GCA_052387555.1 Blastocatellia bacterium
ATTAGGCTCGTACGGATTGTAGGGAATAGCAATTAAGGTGTTTATTTTCGCTTTCGGCTCATCGGCGAGGACGGCGGCCGCCCATTCTAGCAGCGTTCGCTTAAATTCTTTGAAGCTTCCTGCGTTTGGCTTCGCCGTTTTGATATCGAACAAATAGATAAAAACCGTGTTGAGACCAAATCCGTGTCAGAACCGGGAGCTATAGCGACTGGGTTCTTCTACCACCAGTCAAAGTCAGGTAATTTGTCACCTTGTTCGTTGGCGACGTAGTTGCAGGCTTCCCAAACACTTTTCTCATTCCAGAGATTCCGTTTGCTACCTTTGTCCGCCCACGGCGAGTGCTCGTTCAGCCATAGACCATCATCCCGCATTTGACGCGTCGCGTTAGCTTTTAAAGCAATCAAAACATTCTTGGGTGTTTTCGAACCTATCGCCACGACGACGTGAACATGATTTGTCCGCACGTTTATGGCCAGAATCGTCCAGCCGCGTTTTGCGCAACAAACACGAAAGGCTTTCTCGACAGAATTTCGCCGTGCGGCATCGAGCGTGACGGGAGGATGTAGGAGAACTTCTTCATTGTGCTTTCGCCAATTACTGTTCCGCTGGATTCTCTGCGAGCCGTACACTTTGTTGTGGCGGTCGACCGATCCACGATCGTCACCGTGGAGCCAAGTTCCGTAGCACCGAAAGGTGAAGAAGACTGCTAGCGGGATGTCAGTGTAGTTCCACATACTCGATTCTCGCGTGACGAAAGAACCCAGTCGCTATCGCTCCCGGTTCTGACCCGGCGACCCAGATCAGTATCCGATGAGTACGATTCCTTTCAGCGGCAGATGAAGTCGACTTGAGATATATAGGGTTTCAAGGAAAGCGTATATCCTCGAAAAATCATCTGCGTTTCGGTAATGGTTGCGAACAGCGATCACCAAATACTCGACCTCGAACATCATGCAGGCCTGAAATATATCCTTAAGGAACTGATTGTTTACGACAGCTCGCCCAGCTTCGACTTCGATTACGATTTTGCCGTCTGAGCTTACGGCATCGGCGTTGAATGATTTGTCTATCCGATTGTCTTGCCCAAAAAGTACGGGAATACTGATCTTTTGGTTTGAGGCTTTTCCACTTTCAACGGTAAAGCCAATTTTTTCAAGGTGAGGTTTAACGATCTCAAGAACTTCGTTGCTAGACTTATCGAAGTCTGGCGAGCGAAACAGGTTTTCTGACGCTTGAAAGGCCTCGACCACTTCTCGGATCGATTGGGTAATGCCTTGTGAACGTGGAAAGAACTGGTATCGAATCATTATAGTTCTCTAAGAATCTTGTCCTTTAAGATCGGTCTGGAAACTTGAAATAGTGGGTTGGAACGAAATAAAAAATTAGTTCGTCAACGCTCACTGCCTCGTCGAAGGTGTAGCCCTTATCATCGTCCCACAGAGCATTGTTCAACTGCGTAGATCCGACAAAGTAAGTGCCCCATTCTTCACCAAAATCTATTAGTCGTAGGTTATACAGCCGATTCTTGAATTCGACCCTATCTCGATACATTTGCAAGACCTCTAAAAATGGATCGCCTGACTATACTCATTACAGCGTTGGAGGCCAAGGTCATTCGACGAATCGAAGATTATCGTTCCTCAGGGACTGATTCCTGCGAGTGGAAGAACCCAGTCGCTATCGCTCCCGGTTCTGACTTCATTCGCCTTTGAGGTATCGGCCGTAGCTGCTGTCTAGGATTCCATCGACGAGGATGTCTTTGCTGGTGCGTTGGCGGGGGCGTTTTAGTTCGCGTTCTTGGGCGTGGGTTGCGTCGCGGGCTTCTTTTTCATAGTCGCGGAGGTGGTCGGATTCTTGGGACGGCCCCAAGAAGAGAAAGGGAGAAGAGGAGACGAGGAGTGGGGGAGCCAAGAGAGAACCACCCCGGCCTTCGGCCACCCCTCCTTCGTAAGGAGGGGAGCTTGCGGGATTCATTTGATATGTCAGGACGTCGGCGTCAGGGACGATCGGGGTTGAGCGGGAGGCGAGGTGTTTGACGTAGCGGTAATCGGGGCCAAAGGTGCTGTGGTTGATGGCGAAGACGCTGTCGGCCAAATCGAAGTGATGAGAGATGATTGACGAGCGGCGACAATGTCCGCCCAAGCCCTTGCCAACGCGCGGGCTGCGGACACGTGCGAGGACGAGGATCGAGAGGCCTTGGGTTGCGGACCACATTTTTAGGGTTCGCATGGTTCGCAAATTGCCCCGGCTCCGCATATGATTTTCGCCGGCAAGCGTGATGTCGTCGAGGATGACGACTTTTGCTCCGGTTTCTTCGATCTCGCTGTAGATCGCGGACTGCATTGCACGAGCAAGATCTTTTCCCGGCTCAACCGCGTGCCAATTGATTGCCGTCCGGAAGAAGTTTTTCGAAAAACGGTGACGCACCGGCAGTTTTCCGGGGATCGGCGACGGAGCGGAATAACGCTCGGTGAACTGCCGCTCGGCGTGTTCGAAGTCGAGATAAAGAACTTTTCGATTGCGGGGCGTGGACTGCGGACTGCGGATTTTCGACCCCAAAGCCCTGCCCGTTGGTGCAGGCAGTGCTGACAAGGCGGGACGGCCTCGGGCTATCGATTCGGCGATCTGGACGGCGAGGACGCTTTTGCCCGAGCCGCTGTCGCCGATAAGCACAGCCAACTCGCCTTCACGCCACAACGAACCGTAAAGCTCGGCCGGAGGCATGCTATTGCAGCCGCGCTTTATCCATTCGCTCGCCGGCCTTGTTTCGAGCATTGCGTCGAACGGTTGGGCTTCACGAAGCTGCTGCTTTCGTACCCGTTCGCGCGCCTTTTTGTATGGGTCTTTCGGTTCCCAACCAACTGCACTTTCGTATCTTCCAAGATCTTCAGACATAAAACTCAGGTTCGCATGAAACGAACGTTGCGAATAGTTTAACTTGTGTTGCGTAAATTGTAAAGTGTTTTATGCATGGGACGATGTTAAAAACAGAACGAAATCTCAATAACCTGTTATAATGAAATGTATGACATGCAGTCCATTGGCAATCGCCCGCCGACACGTGCTCGGCGATCTTTATAGTCGCTGCGACCGGATAGAGTCGATTCCCGTGTATTTGAACAGCACCGGCGGCGAAGTTCTGGGCCACGTGGACGAAGGGCTCGGGCATTATGCCGATGCGTTTCTTTTCCACCTTTCGGAAGAGCTTTGCAAGAAACTCTCGTCGGGACATTTCACGTATTCGTTCGAATATGAGTATTTGGGAAGCAAGGAAGAAGGCGGCGGAAGACGGCGGATAGTATTGAGTTCGATCCTGCTTTCCGGGCGGCCCGCTTACGCAAAACCGTTGCCGCGCGGAGCCGCAAAAGCCGCAATGGCCGAAGCCGCTCTCGCCGAAGCTTCGGCCGAATAGACGAAGAAACAAACCTTTTTACGAATTGCCGGCGGTACGAAAGTATCGATCGGCTTTTTTTTTCTACTTTAAATCTCCGGCCGCCCGGTTGTCCTAGGCAAGCCGTTTTTGTTTTGCGCTTTCGGCGATTGCTTTGTCGAGGCGTGAAGTTTGGGTCGATTCCTGTTTGGCACGCATTATCCAGTGAACAATGGTTTTTTGGTAAGAAGGCGCCTGAGCGGTGAAGAAATTCCACGCGATCTTGTCGGCTTTGAATTTTTTCTCGAATGCCGGCGAGAGTTTTGCAGGTTCATTTTCGTAGGCGTAGATCCTGGATTTATTTTCCGTCCGCTTTTTGAATGCTTCGAGTCCGGCGGCCTGCATCAGTCCCAAATTCGTTAGTTCAGCAACCTTTTTGATGTTTACGGCGCTCCAGATGCTCGTCGTTTTTCGCGGCGTGAAACGGATCGTGTAACTGTCCTCGTCGATACGTTTGCGGACTCCGTCTATCCAGCCAAAACAGAGAGCTTCGTCAACCGATTGCGGCCACGTCATGCTCGCCTTGCCGCTGCCCACCTTGTAAAAGCCGACGAGCAGCTCGGCCTTTTTCGCGTGGTTCTTATCAAGCCATTTTCTGAAGTCGGATTGTTTGGCAAAAAATGTCGGCGTCATGAAGAGTTGGCAGTCGATTTTGGAATGTTTGCGATTAGCCATTCGCGGGCTTCGGGTTCGTCGGCGAAAACGTTTGCGGTCATGCCTGCGTTGGCGGCGATAGTGATCCCGATCTGGTCGGGGTCGATCATTTCCGGGCGCGAGATCATCGACATCACAACCCTTCCGCCGGATTCTTCCGCCCATTTTCTGATGAACCAATAGCGGTCGACGACCGACGGATGCGGAAAACCGTGCAATTGCCTGGCATCGATCAAAAGGCCCGTAATACCATTTGCGACGCAGTACTCGATCACGCCGCTAATCATCTCGACCGCTTCTTCGAGGGAAACTTCGGTCCGAGGGGCGTATCGCGCAAATTTATCTTCGATTGTTAGATGTTCTGGAATTTCAGGATCCGGACTCATGGCCTCGGGTTTAACGCTATGAAAGAATCGACGTATGTTCGGGGTGGACAAAAATAATTATTTCAGACCTCGGCAATTGCGTCAACCGCGCTGGTCACATCAGGCAAAATTGCACAGATCAGCGACCGAAAAGTTGCCGCCGCAAAGGATGAGGACGACTCTGCTATCGGCGGTGAAGTTAGCTTTCAGACGGATAGCCGCCGCGAGCGTGCATGACGCGGCAGGTTCGGTAAGGACTTTTAACCTTTCGAGAATAAATCGGAGCGACTCGACCGCTTCGTCATCGGTTACGACCGTCACGCTTTCGAGATGCTGCCGAGCGAGCGCGAGGGTGGTTTCGGAAACCGCCGGCGCGCCGAGTGTTTTTGCAATTGACGTAATTGCCGCAAGCTCGACCGGATGCCCGGCGGCTATCGCTTGCGACATTGCGTCGGCTCCGACCGTTTCCACGCCCCAAATTCTTACGTGCGGGGCCTTTGCCTTGATCGCCGTCGCCACGCCGCCCGCCAAACCGCCTCCTCCGATGCTTACTATTACGTCGGTTGTTTCAGGCGCGTCATCCAACATTTCGAGGCCGACAGTTCCTTGCCCGGCCATTACCAAAGGATCGTCGAAAGGATGTACGAAGACGCGGCCATCGGTTTTGTATCGCTCTATCTCGGCAAAAGCGGCGGCTATAGTCGGCTGCAGATCGACCCTTGCACCATATCCGCGTGTTGCATCGACATAATTTTGCGGCGTCGATTGCGGCATCAGAATGACGGCGTCCAGACCAAGAATTTTCGACGCATACGCCACTGCCTGAGCGTGGTTCCCGCCGCTGACGGCGACTACGCCTCTTGCACGTTCTTCCTCGGACATGCTCAGTAATTTATTGAATGCGCCGCGTGCCTTGAACGCTCCGGTCTTCTGAAAAAGCTCGTACTTGACCGAGACATTTGTGCCGAGATGTTTGCTAAGCGTGTCGCTGCGTTCGAGCGTCGTTCGTGTAAGGTAAGGAGCTATTCGTTCGCGGGCCTGTTCGATATCGGTGATTGTTATCATGCTTTATTGGATTTTAGCATGTGATTCCAGAAACAGAATAAAGGGCGAGCACATGGCCCGCCCTTCGACAACAACGCGATGCGTTAGTTGGTTTTCGGCGAAGTCGCGGGAGCGGCTTTCGCGTCCTTGTTTGTGTTGCCGTCCGCCTTTTTGACTTCGGGCGACGCGCCTGGCTTCATTGCCTCAGCCTTCTTATCCGTGACAGTCGGCGAGGCCGAAGGAGAGGCTGACGGAGCCGGAGTTGGCGAAGATGCCGGCGATGCCGCCGGGCTGGGCGCGGTGTTCGGGGTTACGGCCGGTTTTTCCGGCGTGTTACAAGCTCCAAGCGCGACAGAAGCCGCAACCATTACAGACGCTACTACTAATGATCTTCTCATTGATTTATTCCTCAATTTGTTTTCGAAACGCCGGATTCAAACCGGCTGACGCGCGGACGCGCTGTCCGTGGCTCCGACCTTTGGAACTTGCGTCTTTCGCGAGCTTTGCATGCGGGATCCAATCCCGGCATCCTCACTCCGCAATCCAAAAATCGATCGGTCGCGTCCCTAAGAACGGGCATCCGGCGGAAACTTGCAGAAAATTTTTCGACATTGGAATTTACTTTCCAGGGGTTAAGCTGCAACGGGCGGAAATCACGGCCGCCGTGCTAAACTTTCACACATGAAACCGGGAGAACTTGTGCTGAATTGGGTAGAAGCATTTAACCGCGGCGACGCGGATACGCTGGCGAAAATGTACAGGCCGGATGCGGTCAACCATCAGGTCGCGAACGAGCCGGTCGAGGGCCGCGAAGCTATTCGCCGCATGTTCGCAGACGGCTTTGCCGAGGCCGAAATGGTCTGCATCCCCGAAAATCTTTTCGAGGACGGCGAATGGGCAATTCTCGAATGGCGCGACCCAAAGGGACTTCGCGGGTGCGGATTCTTTCACGTGATCGAAGGCTTGATCGCTTTTCAACGCGGCTATTGGGACAAGCTTTCGTTCATTAAGCTTCACGGTTTGAGCGATGTTTAAAGAACCGAAGTTTCAATTTTGCACTCAGTTGCGATAAAATTCTCACTGCAATTCCTTATCCAATATGCTCTTCCTTACGCAGTCTGCCGCCGTCTACGGCATTGACGCAATAATCGTCGACATCGAGGTCAACCTGCAGCCTGTACCAAAGGAAGCGGACACTACGCCGCCGGTGACGATCGTCGGGTTGCCGGACACCGCCGTGCGCGAATCGCGGGAACGCATCCGCGCGGCCATCGTCAACAGCAAATATTTTTTCCCGTTTCACCGGACGACGATCAACTTGGCGCCAGCCGACGTCAGAAAAGAAGGAGCAAGTTTCGATCTTCCGATAGCACTTGGGATTTTAGGCGCGAGCGGCGATCTCGGTGACGGCGAACGTCTGGCGGATACATTGAGCGTCGGTGAATTATCGCTCGACGGTCGCGTGCGTCCGGTTCGCGGCGCTCTTTCAATAGCATTAACGGCGAGGTCGAACGGTATTCAAAATCTGATAGTCCCGGAGGAAAATGCGACCGAGGCAGCGGTTGTTCAGGGCGTGAACGTTTATCCGGTGAGGGACCTTCGCGAAGCGTCTTTGCTTGCACAGGACCTTCAAATAGGCGGGCCTACGCGAATTCCGCCGCTAAAACTCGACATCGACGAATTAAAAAATCGCGAGACGCAATATCGCTTCGATTTTAATGAAGTTCGCGGACAGCAAACCGCGAAACGAGCTCTGGAGATCGCAAGCGCCGGCGGCCATAACATTCTCTTTATCGGCCCGCCGGGTTCAGGCAAGACGATGCTTGCGAAGCGTTTGCCGACGGTGCTGCCGCCGCTTGAATTCGAAGAAGCGCTCGAAATCACAAAGATTCATTCGGTCGCGGGGCTGACAGGGAAATCGGGATTGGTCGTCGAACGGCCTTTCAAATCCCCGCACCACACGGTTTCACAAGCCGGGCTGATCGGCGGCGGTTCGATTCCTCGGCCGGGCGAAGTTTCGCTCGCGCATCTTGGCGTGCTTTTCCTTGATGAGCTGCCGGAATTCGACCGCAGTGTCCTCGAAGTTCTGCGGCAGCCGATGGAGGACAAACAGGTGACGATATCGCGCGCGGCAACCTCTTTGACGTTCCCGGCGAATTTTACTTTGGTCGCCTCGATGAATCCGTGCCCGTGCGGATATTTCGGCTCTTCACGCGAATGCAAATGCTCGCCGATGCAGATTCAGCGTTACGTCGGGAAGATCTCAGGGCCGCTGATGGATCGCATAGACATTCACATAGACGTTCCGGCGGTGAAGTTTAACGAGCTTCGCGGAAATGGCGTCCCGCAGGGCGACAGTTCAGAAATGATTCGCGGACGCGTGATAAATGCCAGGAAGATTCAGCTTGCCAGATTAAATGGCGAAGGAGTCTACTCCAATTCCGCCATGGCGCCGGGGCAGATAAGAAAATTTTGCGGCCTCGATCCTGAAAGCGAAACGTTGCTCGAAAAAGCGATGCATCGGCAAGGATTATCGGCACGAGCTCACGACAGAATATTAATAGTCTCACGAACCATAGCCGATCTCGCAGGAAGCGAAAACATCGCCTCCGAGCATATCAGCGAAGCGATAAACTACCGCTCTCTCGACCGGGATTATTGGATGTAGTTTCTTTCAGGGCAGATATTATATTAAGATTTTGTACACGGCGAAGTTTGATTTTATTGACGGCTCTTATGAAACAAGTTAGCACCCAACTTATACAAGGTGATTGTCGAGTTGAATTAGAAAATCTTCCAAACGATTCGATTGACCTTATTTTTACGTCGCCTCCTTACGCAGATCAAAGAAAGACGACCTATGGTGGAGTTTCACCATCTGAATATGTTGACTGGTTTCTCCCGATTTCTTTGGAAATGCTTCGTGTTTTGAAACCGACTGGGACATTTGTTTTGAATATCAAAGAACGTGTTTCAGAGGGTGAACGCCATACTTATGTTTTGGAACTAATCCTTGAAATGAGAAAACAAGGCTGGCTTTGGACGGAGGAGTTTATTTGGCACAAGAAAAACTCTTATCCTGGAAAGTGGTTCAATCGTTTTCGTGATTCCTGGGAGAGACTACTTCAGTTTAATAAGAACAGAAAGTTTAAGATGTTCCAAGAAGAAGTAATGGTTCCAATGGGTGATTGGGCGAAAGCACGACTCCGAAATTTAAGTGATGTGGATCAGGTCCGGGATAACTCGAAGGTCGGAAGTGGTTTTGGAAAGAATGTATCCAATTGGGTAAATCGAGAAAAGGCGTACCCAACTAACGTGCTTCACTTAGCCACCGAATGTAACAACAAGAATCACAGTGCAGCATTTCCTGAGGCTTTGCCTGAATGGTTTATCAAGCTTTTTACCCAAGCTGGCGACATGGTTCTTGATCCCTTTGCCGGGTCTGGAACTACTCTTTTTGTTGCTCAACAGATGAATAGACAGTCAATTGGAATCGAAATTGTTCCCGAGTATTGCGAAATGATTTCTGAACAATTGTCCCAGAATGGGCAGTTAAATCTTTTCTCCGAAAAATCGATAGATGAAGAAATTAAAACTAGCCGACGTTACGCGTTACGTTGAAGATAATATTGGAAATTTTCATCAAAAGCGTCTCGACAGTTTGAAGACATTGCTATTGTCGAAAATTCTAAAACGAAAAAATCCGTATTTGTTCAAGGCAAAGTATGTATTGACCGCTGACGAGATAGTGAAAGGCATGGTAGATGCTCATTTATATTCGAGCGAAGAAGGTATATTTGGCGATTGGTTAGAAGGACTTGCGATTTTTATTAACCAGAAAGTTTATAAATGATGGAGATCTGGAATTTCGGGGATTGATTTGGAATTTGATAAGGAAGGAGTCCGGTACATTGTAACTATAAAGTCTGGACCAAACTGGGGCAACAGTAAACAGGTAGCCAAGATGATTTCGGATTTCAACACAGCGCGAAAAATACTGAGAACGAGTAACTCCAAAGTAAACGTAACCGCTATTAATGGTTGTTGTTCAGGGGCCGATAACAACCCCGATAAGAACGGAGTATACTTTAAATATTGCGGTCAAAAATTCTGGGACTTTATTTCCGGCAATTCAAATTTATTTCTTGATATCATCGAGCCTCTTGGTCATTCAGCGAAAGAAAGAAATGAAGAATTCACCGTTTCGTATGCCAAAATGTTGAACCGGTT
>JBQTJB010000006.1:0-62422 GCA_052387555.1 Blastocatellia bacterium
CGTCGAATGAATCGATAAACAAAACTGTGGACTGCTTTGCAGCCACTCTTTTTGTAGCTTTTTTGGCCGGCGTCGGCTTTACCGCCGCATGCGTGGTTGATGTTTTTAACGAATAAGCCGAAGAAACACCGTGACCAATTGCGAAAACCAAAAAACCTGTCGAAAGAACTGCAAATGATGCAATTAATAATCTTATTCTCATAACTACTAACCTCGACCCGCCAAGATACTGTCGCCGCAAATGAAATATACCAAAAACAATCTGATTTCTTCCCAAAGTAAAGGGGTCACAATCCGAACGGGCAAAAGCCTGGCAGTTAGAATTGAGACCCCTTAATTTAAGCTAGTTCGGCAAAACAACCGAATCTATAACGTGAATAACGCCGTTCGACTGTTTTACGTCGGCTATCGTTACTGTCGACTTGCCGCCTTTTTCGTCCATAAGAACGACGTTTTTGCCGTCGAGCATTGCATACAGCTTTCCACCGGCAACGGTGGTGAATTCAGCCTTGCCATTACCTTTTTTGATGGCCTTGATGACATCCTTTGCGCTGAAATTACCAGAGACAACATGATAGGTAAGTATCTTTGTCAAAGTCGCTTTGTTTTCCGGCTTCAAAAGCGTTTCGACGGTTCCCGCCGGAAGCTTTTCAAAAGCACTGTTCACCGGAGCAAAAACCGTGAACGGCCCCGCGCTGGCAAGCGTATCCACCAAACCCGCAGCCTTAACGGCAGCAACCAACGTCGTGTGATCGGCCGAATTTACGGCATTTTCGACGATATTCTTCGTCTTGAACATTGCGGCACCGCCGACCATCGGATTGTCATCCTTAGCCATCTGAGCCGAAACACTGGTCGAGGCGATACCGACCGCCATAACAAACGCAAATACCCCTAAAATTAACTTTTTCATAATTTCTCCCTGATTCGTTTTAATTTTTCTACAAATTTCTGCCAAAAGGAAGGTTCCCTTTTGATAGAGATTTCGGTGAGGTCGATCTTTTGGATTCAGAAGAAATTTAGCCGGGCAACTCTTCGATCACGGATTCGCCGCTTGAATGATCGCCGCACGTCCGTTGCCATTTTTCGCGCAGGCGGATGCGGCCGTCGGGCAGTGTTTCGGGCTTCGATCTGCAGATGCCGGTCATAAGAGCGCCCTTCGTGTTTAGATGCTGGTAACGCATATCGAGCGAGCCGTCCTTGCTGCATTTGGCGATCAGCGTGCCGAAAACTATCTCGCCGCCGCTGTATTTCGCCCAAACGACGTCGCCGTTTTGATGATAGTAAAAAATGGTTTCGCTGCCGACCTCGCCCGTTGGCGAGTTTGCAACCGAGCAAAATTTCCGATTCTCGTAGTTTATCGCAGCCATTTAGTTATTCTGATCTTCTTCGCTGAGATTGATCATAACCGCTCCGGCCATTTTTGTTCGAATCAAGTCGTAGGAGAAACCTTTCCTCAACAGATGGTCGTAAAACTTCTTTGTGTCTTCGCGCGTTTCGGGACTTCCCTTTAGCCGCAGTCGTTTCTCTATAGCAATCCCGATCAGCTCTTCTTCGGGCAGCGTTTCAAACGCGGCAGTTATGGCTTCGTCGACGGTCTCCCTATCAAGCTGTTTTTGCGCAAGCGCCTGCTGTAATCGGCGTTTTCCCTGCGGCTTTTGACGAAGCTTTGAGACGGCTAGATTCTTTGCGTACTGCTCGTCATCTAAATACTTATACTCTTTTAATTTCTCCAAAACCTGGCCGACGATCTCTTCATTCGTCCAAATTTTTTCAAGCAAACGCGTGCGCAATTCGGCAATGGAACGCGGCTTTGACGCAAGCAGTTTAACGGCTCGGCTCATGGTCCGTTCTTTCGATCGGTCAAAGTCCTTAATGATCCGTTCGCGATTATCTTTTAGCTCGAGACGTTTTCTCCACATCGTTCCAAATTATTATTATCTGCACTATCGGATTTTACCTGCAAATCAGTTAATAATTTGTATTTCAAAATTAATAATTGGAGCATTTGGTTTAGCAAAGCCGAAGGAACAATTAAGATTACAACAATGGACGGCGTTCTCATTATAAACAAACCCGAAAGCTTTACATCACACGATGTCGTCGCGCGCCTACGGCAGATTTTGCGCACGAAACGCATTGGGCACACGGGAACGCTCGACCCGTTTGCTACCGGCGTGCTCGTAATGCTTGTGGGCAAAGCTACGCGGCTGGCGCAATTTCTAGACAAAGACGATAAAGAGTATGAAGCGGTGGTGCGGTTCGGGTTTGAAACGGACACAGGCGACAAAACGGGACTGCGGACTGCGGATTGCGGATTGCGGAGTGAGGAAATTGAGGAGAGATTGAGTTCTCTGAATTGGCAAGGCGTATTCGATCATTTTCGAGGCGAGATAACGCAAACGCCGCCGATGTATTCGGCAAAAAAGGTCGATGGCAAGAAGCTTTATGAGCTTGCCCGAAAGGGCGTCGAGATTGAGCGGGAGCCTGTGAAAATCGTTATTCATAAACTCGAACTGATTGACGAACACATAATCCGTAATCTGCAATCTGCAATCCGCATTCGGATTGTTTGTTCTGCCGGAACCTACATCCGCACGCTTGCAGAAGATATTGGCCGGACCGTCGGGCCGGGTGCGCATCTTGAAGAACTAAAAAGAACGCGTGCCGGAAAGTTCGATATTTCAGAATCGATCACGCTTGCCGACCTGGAAAAAGATGATGATCCCGCAAAGCATCTGATTCCGATGAGCATCGCCCTCGGGCATCTTCCGGAGTTAATTTTAACTAAAGAGCGGATAGAAAAAACCATCAACGGACTTTCAACGAGACTCGAGCAAACCGGTCTTGCCGAAGGCGACATGGTTAGAATGATCGACGGGGAAGGCCGTCTGATCGCCATCGGCGCCTATCTGGCGGATGCGAAAGCTGTTCAGCCAAAGGTCGTTTTGGGGTAGAATGTCGGCAGAAGAGAAGCTATGAAGAAACGAAATCTTGCAATCGCGGTCGGGGGCGGAATCGGCGCGGCGATAGCGGTAAAGATGTTCACGCGTGCCCGAACCGTCGTCTGGGAAGAGGTTGCGGCATCGGTTCCGCACTCCGACCATTCGCATTTTATCAACGTGGACAGCGCGCGTGTCCACTATCAGGAATTCGGTGAACGGAGCGGTCCGACGCTGATTCTGCTGCACGGCTACACGGCCTCGGTTTATGTCTGGAAGGACGTTGCCCCGCGACTTGCCGAGGCTGGTTTTCATGTGATCGCGGTTGATCTGATCGGGTTCGGCTATTCCGAAAAACCGTCGTGGTTCGATTATTCTATAGAGTCACAGGCGCGCGTCATCTCTCGCTTTATGAACCGTCTCGGCATTGGCCGAGCGAATGTAGTTGGAAGCTCGTATGGCGGCGCCGTGGCGATGACATTGGCGCTCGACTATCCGGCAAGCGTCGAAAAGCTGGTTCTTATCGACGCGGTTTGCAATGACGAGATTTTGAGCCACCCGGTTTTGCGGCTTGCCTCGATTCCCGGCGTCGGCGAAGTAATCACGCCGTTTCTTGTCGATTCGCGAGCGATGATGCGGTTCCGAATGCGCGGCACTCTGTCGCCGTCGAGCCATCATTTAATAACAGATGAGAGAGTCTCGACCGTGCTGCGTCCGCTAAATGCGGCGGACGCGCATCACTCCGTTCTGGCAACATCGAGAAACTGGCACGCGAACCGCATCGAACAGGACGCGAATCTTATCAACCAGCCGACGCTTATTATTTGGGGCGAACAGGACAAGGTTATCGGCATCCACAACGGCCACAAGCTGCACGATGCGATCCTGCATTCGCGTTTCGTAATCCTCAAAAACTGCGGTCACGTCCCGGCCGAGGAAAAGAGCGATCTTGTCTCCGAACTCGTAACCGGGTTCTGCCGCGATAAAAAGGGAAGGATCGATGTGAAGGATTCCGGGGAAATTCGAATAGAGGCTGTTACTTGATCGGACAATCTAAAAATAACGAAAGTGTCCCGTTAACGTCCACTCGAACAACCGATCTTCAGCGTTGGTCCCGTTGCCGATATTATGGATGATGAGATACCGGCCGGTTTTTGGGTTCCAGGTATCTGAAACCAAGCCGATATGTGTCATGCCCTTGCCATCCAGATCCCACGAAACAACGTCGCCCGGTTTGTAGTTTCGAGGGTCGTTGGTTATCGGCAGCGATTTTCCTTTCCTCGTAAAGAAGGTTTTGAGGTTAGGAACGCGCCGATGGTCGATATTGGTATCGGTTGTCTTTAGCCCCCATTTTTTCGGATATACGGAAAAATTCGCCGCCATATCCTCGTGAACTTCGCGCTGTAGGTCAACCCCGGCGTTTCTAAAGCTGCGGATAATTACGTCGGTACAAGCGCCCGTTTCAGATGGCACATCACCGCCCGGATAGGTGATCGCGAAATAGTCCTGTGTGTATCCTCGCGTTACTTTGATCTGCCAGCTTGCGCCTTCAATTATTTTACGAATCGCAGGCGGCTGATCTTCTTGCTGGGGTGCTGCTGCTGCGGCATATGGCAGTGAATCGGTCGAGCAGGCCGAAGCGAAAACCGTTAATGCGACCAGTCCGAAGAGTTTTGTGTAAAGACGAGCCATGCCATACCCTTAGACGCCTTTTTAAACAAAAAGTTCCATGGAAAATTTGTATTTCGGTAAAGCGCCGCAATAATGAGTTTTGTGAATCGTCTTATGTATTTGAACGGAGAGATCCGTGATGCGGCTAATGCTCTGGTATCGCCGATCTCTGCCTCCGCGCTCTACGGAAAAGGCATTTTCACGACGATTGCGATATATAACGGAAAGCCGTTCCTTTGGGAAAAGCACTGGCGGCGGTTGTCGGGCAGCGCGGCAAAGATAGGGATCGATGTTTCGGAATACGGCGAGCAACGGGTTGCTAGTGCCCTTGCCGATTTGATCGAAAAGAATGGATTAAATAATGGCCGGGCGCGGATAACTTTTTTTGACGAATCGCCCGGCAGCATTTGGGGTTTCGATAGCGGACAAAAAACAAGCCTGCTAATTACAACAGCAGATTTTCGCCCGTTGCCCGAACATTTCAAACTGACCATTTCGCCATACCGCATCAACACGTCATCTCCGCTCGCCGGAATAAAATCCTGCAACTATCTCGAACAACTGATGTCGTTTGACGAAGCAAAGTCACGCAGCTTTGACGAGGCAATTCGCCTGAATGAACACGATGAAATCGCGTCGGCCTGTATGGCAAATGTTTTCTGGCTAAAGAATGAAAAACTATACACGCCAAGCCTGAAAACAGGCTGTCTTGCCGGAACAACGCGTGAGCAAATTTTAGAAAACGTAGACTGCGAAGAGGTTGAATCAGGGATTGAAGCACTGCAAGATGCAGACGCGCTCTACCTAAGTTCGGCGGGCATTGGCATTCAACGCATAGGAAAATTCGAAGAACGGTCGCTCCTTCAAGTTGAGCATCCGTTCACAAAATTATTATTTCCACGGTTCAAAGTGTAGAGGGTTTTCTGTTTCTTCTGTGGTTTCCGTGGTTACTTTCTTAAGACATAAACCACAGAACACGCGGAAAAAAACACGAACGACACGAAAATGAATTCGTGATATTCGTGTTCATTCGTAACAAAAATTCTTACCCAGCAGTTTCGAAAAGAGCGAGGATCTGTTTGCCTTCGTTCGAACGCGGGTCGATAGTGCGAAGGTGCTTTTGGCCCTGCATTTCCCAGATCGCAGTCACGGTGCCTTCTTTTTCGACCGCCTGATAATGAACATCTTCGGCATCCGCGAGTGTTTCGGCAACCGGTGCTTCCGCCGTTACTTCTTCTGCCGCGACCGGCTTTTCTTCAGGCTCTTCAGCCGCCTTTACTGCTTCTTCAGACATTTAAATACAAAGTCTCCTTAAATCATTTTCAATAAAAAATTGTTATTCAACCAGCCATTCTGACACAAAAAAGACAATTTTGTCGAGGTTCCAACTCATTTTACCCTCTTCGGATGCAGCTCATAGAACCAGAAATCGTTGTTCGGCTGGTCGATTTTCAGATCCTCCGTTTTGCCGTTTTTATCGATTGTAAAGGTCACGAACCCGCGCGTGAAATTGTACGCGACCGACGGCCGCCATTTGATCTGAAACGTGTCGTAGTGCCAATGTTCCAGATCGGCGACAAAATTCGGCGAACGCGAAAAACGCATTACCAGGCGGCCGTTAACCTCGGCAATGTTGATCGCACCGTAAAGATCGTCGGAGTATGTTCCGGCGTAATCCGCAATATCAAGCGTCGGTTTGGTGTTTGCAACACGAGCTGTGTCCGCTTTCGTTGTTTCTGCTTCGGCTGCCGTCTTACTTCGCTTAACTTGTTCGATGGCTTCGGCATTCCAGTCGCGTTTAGGTGCGTTAACGAAAACATCGCGTATCTTGCTCATCATCACCGCAAACGGCGGAAATTCAGAATTCGACAGCACCACGAAACCGACATTCTCTTCCGGAATTAGAACCGTGTAAGAGAGCATTCCGTCCAGACCGCCGCTGTGGTTGATTACTTTTCGGCCATGATAATCGTAGACAAACCACCCAAGCGCCACGCCGGAAAAATGCCGCGTCGGGTTGTTCTTGGATGCCGGTTCCGATATCTGCTGGGCAAGATACGGCTGCCACGTCTGCCAGCTCTGAGCCTCGCTGAAAACCTGCTTTCCTTCAAACTTGCCGCGACCTAGTTGCAAGCGTATCCATTTTGATAGATCAGCAACCGAGGAGTTTAATGCAGCTGCCGCATACGCTCCGTCAACATTTCCGCGATGCAGCACACGCAGCTTTCCACCCGATTCGTTATGCGGAAACGCAGCGTTATCCGCCAGATTGTTGATGCTGCAAGTAGTGCGCTTCATATCGAGCGGATTCAAGATTCTTTCCGTAACAAAATCGCACCATGACTTGCCCGAAACTTTTTCGATCACCTTACCGGCGGCGATGAACATCAGATTCTGGTATCCGTATCGCGTGCGAAAGCTCGAAACTGGTTTTAGATGGCGGAGCCGCTGAAGTATCTCGTCCGGTGTAAAATCGGTCTCGTACCAAAGCAGATCTCCGCTAAACGTATCAAGGCCCACGCGGTGCGTAACCAGATCGCGAATGGTCAATTCGCTGGTAACCCACGGGTCGTACATCTTAAAATCGGGCAAATACTTCGACACCTTGTCGTCCCACGCAAGTTTCTTTTCATCGGCGAGGATAGCTATCGCTGCGGTCGTAAACGCTTTCGAATTCGAGGCAATGGCAAAGACGGTGTTTTCATTAACGACATCACTTTTGCCGAGTTCTCGAGTGCCATAACCTTTTGCAAACACTACCTTATCGTCCTTAATAACAGCGATGGCCATGCCCGGCTGGTTCCAGTCAGTCATCACCTTTTGAGCATAGGCGTCGATTTCTTTCAGCTTTTCGTCGAGTGTTTGTGTGAAAACAAAAAGCGGAAAGACAAAGAGAACAAAAATGAGGGTTGTAAATTTCTTCATATGTTGTTTCATACTGATAGCCATTTGCCGGACACTTAGGCGTCAGCGTTCGGAGTAACGATTCATTAAGTTTCAATTCGTGCTCCGCACTCAAGCAGGCGATGGCGCCTGCGTTTCCGGCGTATGAGCCATTAGTTCGTTCAGCGTTTTACGGCAAACAGTCTCCATTCGCCTTCGACACCGTCAAAGGCCTTTTGGCCGGATTCTTCGAAAACCAAACCCGATCCCGCGACCAGGTCCTTTACGGTGCGTGAGACGAGTATGTTTCCTTCTGTCGCTTCCGACGCTATCTTTTGAGCCAGATCGACCGCGAATCCGCTGTAATTTCCATCGATTATGTCACACTCTCCGGTGTGCAATCCGGTTTTAACGCGCACGCCTAATTGACCCGCCGATTCCGCAATCGCATTGGCGCATCTGATGGCGCGTGCCGGCCCGTCGAATGTTGCCAGAACTCCGCCCTCGCTAAACGAAATCTCACGGCCCCGGAAAAGCTCTAACTGTCGTCGAACAAAAGTATTCGTGCCGGCCGCTTCGGTTCGCGGGCCTATGATCCGAACGTTCATTACCGTTGCGAGAAGGCGGTCGTATTCGCCGCCATACTGCGTTCCGGTTACAAAGCGTTCGATCTCATCGAGTATCTCGTCTTGAGCGCCTACAAAAGGCAAGTGGTCTTCGCCCTCAAGTTCAACAAACTTGCTGCCCGGAATTCTCGACGCGACGTAGCGGCCCTCTTCGATCTTCAGACACAGATCGCCCCTTCTGTGAATGACCATAGTCGGTACGCGTATCGACGGCAGCACGTTGCGGACGTCGATGCCGGCGTTCATTTTTGTAAGAGCGACTGCCGCGCCCGGGCTCGCGCCCATTCTTAAGTAGGTCGCCCACCAATCGCGAAACTCAGCGTCGTTTGCCATCGAAGGTGCGCGTTCTTCGATGCCGACCGGCTTTCCCCAATCACGCTGCAATAGCTCGTAGAATGCCTCACGCTGTTCTGCAGTCGGTGCCCAGGGATAGTCGTCGTCGCGTATTCGTTTTGCATAGGTGCCGATCATTACAAGTGCACTTGTGCGTTCCGGGTAAGTCGCGGCAAACAGCGAACACATCGGCCCGCCTTCGGAAACGCCGATCAGCACCGCGCGTTTCGACCCGACGGCGTCCATCACGGCGTGAACGTCTTCCATCCTTTGTTCTAACGTCGGCAGTTCATTCAACGGGACGCGGTCCGAAAGACCTGTGCCGCGCTTGTCGAAAAGTATGAGCCGCGAAAAAGATGCAAGGCGTTCCAGGAATGAAGCAAACAAATGGTGCTTCCAAAAATACTCGAGATGCGAAACCCAGCCCATCACGAAAACCAGGTCAATCTCTCCGCTTCCTAAGACCTGATAGGCGATATTCACTTCGCCGTTTCTAATATAATGGGTTTCAGGGCTAAATGCCGGCAAATCCCCCGCATCGGTGAGCCCCTTCATCAGCGCATCCGGAAAACGCTCATCATCAATCTCTTCATCGATAATTATCCGCGAACGTGTGTGTTCGTATTTGATAGTGTCGGATATTTGCTTCCCGGCTATTTCCACCGGGGCGATAAAACGATAGCCGCGTTTCGAAACGGTCTCGATAAATCTCATGCCCGTTTTTCTTTCACCGAGAGCCTTTCTCAGGATCGAGATGTTTTGAGCAAGGTTGTTCTCCTCGACGAAACTGTCGGCCCATACACGCTCCATTATCTCTTCTTTTGTAAGCAAATGACCGGCGTTTTCTATCATGTACAGAAGAGTATCGAACGCTTTCGGCGCAAGCGTTATCGTATCCACGCCGTCAAACAGCAGCCGCTCATCTGCGTCAACCGAAAAACGGGAAAATGTATAGATCGTATTCGTGGGTGCGCCCATTTTTTCCTTCAGACAGAATGTGCTCAGAAAACCTTCAAATATTTCTCACGATTTTCTAAAGATTAACTTAAGGTCTTAAGGCTATAAATAAATCATCGGGCGGAAATGAATCCGCAAGCAAGTCGAACGAATGGATTCATTCTATCGCACAAGAGTTACAAAAATGAATAGCAAGGATATGCAGTTAACCATAAATAAAGAGATTACATCGGACCGCGTTTCGCACGGCAGCCGTTCGCGCACCAGGGCATTCTGCGTGATATGCGGAAAACGCGTGCGGCTCATAACGCCGCTGGAAACCGAACAAATTTACAGGGCCAATTGGGTTGAGATATTAAAGGTTCTTGAAAAAAGCGAAATCCACCGGATACACAATTCCAACGGATCGATCCTTATATGCGCCAATTCGCTTTTAAAAGCACGGTTGGGGAAGCGAAAGAAAACCTTCGTTGTGTTGAAGCCCTTCGTTTTTTCAACTTACTAGGCGATCTGCGTAGAGCGACCAATGACGGATATTTAACTAACCCGAGGTGGATAAGGAATGAAGCATCGGAGAACCGTAACCATAGAATTCGAACATGTGAAGGTCACGACAAGTTTCAGAGACGCCCGTAACCTTTGGTGCGATCTATGCGGCGCAAGGTCAGAGTTCATTCATCAGGTACATATGATCGATCTCGAAAAATTAATGCAGATGCAGGGTAAAACGATCGACTGTAACGCTCTACATTTTTATCATCCGACGGGTTCACAGACACTTGTTTGTCTTAATTCAATCTTTAACGGCGGAAATGCCGGGTAAAGCAAAAACAAAAGGAGCAATTAAAATGAGTAATACATTCTTTAATTTAATTCGTAATTTTTCTGCGAGCAGCCTCGTACTGGTCGTACTTTCAGCGTTCGCTTCAGCAGCAACGCCCACGGTAAGAATAGCTTCCGGTGTAAACGCCGCAGCGATTCAAACCGCGGTAGACCAATTTCGCACGGATCTGGGCACCCTGAATCCGAACAACGGACAGACATTTCCAGGTGGCCGACGCGAAGTAAACTGGGACGGCGTTCCCGACAGCGCTTCGGATCCGAACCTCTTCCCAAACGATTTTTTTAACCGGGTCAGTCCCCGTGGAGTAGTTTTCAACGCTATCGAATCTGGAAATTCCGCGAATGCATTTTTGGTAAGCGCTGACAATGCGAACTCTACCAATACGGCCGTCCGGTTTGGTTCGATCAACCCGGCCTATTCGACCATCTTTCAGGTGTTTAGCCCGCAGCGGCTTTTCATGATGAAAAACTCGACTCTGATGGAAACAGTGTTTTTCATCCCCGGAACCAAAATACCTGCGACGGTAAACGGTTTCGGAGTAATTTTCGCAGACGTCGACAGTAGCACGAATGCAACGATCAAACTTTTCGCCCCAGACGGCTCATTGATCACGGCGCTCGACGCTCCCGCTGCGACAGACGGATTGTCTTTTGTCGGAGCATCTTTCACTGATGGAACCCGTATCGCCCGAGTGGTCATCGAAAGCGGAAAGAATATTCTTGCGCCACAGAACGTGGACGGGACAAACGGGGTCGATGTAACCGTCATGGATGATTTCATCTACGGCGAACCCCGTGCTTTGGATTTTCATCCGGGGGACGCGGATGGCGACGGCGTGGCCGATGCACGAGTTTTCCGTCCAACTACCGGCGAATGGTTCACGCTAAACAGCGGTTCAAATACAGTCAGCATCGAGCAATTCGGATTATACGGCGATGTGCCGGTCGAAGGAGATTTTGACGGGGATAGACGAGCCGATCTTGCAATCTTCCGGCCAGCCGAAGGCGGTTGGTACATCAAACGGAGCAGTGACGGCACGTTTATTACGCAGACGTTCGGAGCGACTGGCGATAAGCCGGTTGCCGGAGACTACGACAAGGACGGCAAGACCGATATTGCTGTATGGAGACCGTCAAACGGAAACTACTTCGTTCTTAGAAGCAGCGACAATCAATCAAGCTTCTTCGCGTTTCCGTTCGGAACCAATGGCGACATTCCGGTCATGGCGGGCGCACAGTAACTCGCAAGCGACGCAGTATCACGTAAATTCGTCTCGCTGTGTTTTTTATAATTATTTATTTCTAGGTGAAGCAAGTAAGAAGTAGTTTTTTGCTTGCTTCGCTTAATTTAAGAGCAGAGATCAAAGCCGCCTTTGTACGGCTGCGAGACACCATCGTAACGGAAATATTCTGAATAATCTGACTAATAAGGAAAGGAAAAATTATGTTTGCACTTGAACAGCCTTCGATGGCTTTGAATGATAACCGCGTGCCCGCCCGCACCATGGCAATCAATCGCGCAGTAACACCAGATGAAGGCATTTCAAGCATTCTTGGTGCAGTGGTGGATGCTGCAAAGGGGACGCCGGAAGGAAAACTGAAGAATCTTGTTATTAATTGCCACGGTACGCCGGGCGAACTCCAACTTGGTGTTGGTGTTACCAAGAGTTTAACCGACCGGTTCAAAATGCTCGCGCCAGGCAATAATCCGTTGGTAGGAACGATTTATATAGTGGCTTGTCTCGTGGCGCGGATAGATGGACCGGGGTCATATACCGATGGCAACCTGTTTTGCTCCGCAATCGCAAAAAACGCCAAGTGCCAGGTGGTGGCTTCCACGGCCGAGCAAACTATTGGAGGGCCTCCGACGCCTTGGGGCCATTTGGACAGGTTTGAAGGAACGGTGCTTGTTTACGGGCCGGAGGGTAACGTCCTCTCTACATACACGAACCCTTTGTTTGATGCATGGTCATTGAAAAGCCAGCAATAAATGGTCGCAAGTAACTGATAACTGGCAGGATCAAAGAAAAAAAAGCGTCGGCAAACTGTCTTCTCACTGGTTTTCCGGCATTCTATTATTCCTTTCTTCCAAACCCGGCAACTTTTCGGTATGCTTGCCTTCAATGTCCCCGATCGCAATTACTCTGATCCTGCTGGTTCTGGCGATTATATTGTTCGCTACAGAAAAGCTGCCGGTCGATGTTGTCGGCATCCTTTTGGTGATCGCGCTTGTGATGACGCAGGTGCTTACCGTTCAGGAAGGCGTCGCGGGTTTTGGAAATGATGTCGTAATTACTATCGGAGGACTTGTCATACTTGTCGGCGGACTAATTAAAACAGGTCTGGTCGATCTGATCGGGCGGCGGCTCCATAGAATTGCAGGCGACAGCGAGTTCATTCTCTTGGCTCTGATAATGGCCACAGCCGCCATTTCTGCGTCGGTGCTGAAAAATACTACGACGACCGCAATGTTCCTTCCGGTCGTCATCGGCCTGGCGGCCAGGGCCAAGATCGCTCCTTCCAAGCTTCTAATGCCGCTTGCGTTCGGGGCGATCCTCGGCGGAAGCTGCACGCTTATCGGCACATCCACCAACCTCGCGGTCAGCGGAACGATCCAACGCTACGGCTACGAGGCCCTTTCGATGTTCGAGCTGACTCCGGTCGGCGTAATCGTCGTCGCCGTCGGCATCATCTACATGCTCTTCTTCGGACGAAAGCTTTTGCCGAATCGCGGCGGCGGCGAATCATTAACCGACGAGTACAGCATTCGCGAATACATTTCCGAACTGCTTGTGCTCCCGAATTCGAAGCTTGTAGGAAAGACGCTCGGCGAATCAAACATCAGCACCGAACTCGAACTCACGGTGCTGGGCATAATCCGCAGCGCAGAAAAGCGGATAGCGCCGCGCTCGCACGAGCGTTTGCACGAGGGCGATCTTCTGATCGTCGAAGGCAAGATTACCGACATATTGCGCGTAAAAGAAGAGATCGGCCTTGAGATAAAACCGGACTTCAAGCTTAACGACGACATTCTGGAAAGCGGGAGCATCGAGCTTTTCGAGGTGATGGTGATGCGCGATTCGAACCTTACCGGGCAAACATTGAAAACGCTGCGTTTCCGTCAAAACTACGATCTGACCGTGCTTGCCATTAACCGCCACGGCGAAACATTCTTCAATAAACTTAGCGACTTAACGCTAAAATTCGGTGATGTTTTGCTGGTTCAGGGGACCCGTGAAGAGATCGAGCCGATGGTCGTCAAAGGCGAGATTCTGCTTCTAGAGGACGTTTCGGCAAGCAGCATGCGGGTAGAAAAACGCAAATGGGCCATCGCCGCGTTTCTCTTATTTCTCACTCTCTCGATCTCGAAAATTACGGTCGGATTCGATATACCGCTCACTGTCTGCGTTCTGGCCGGCGTGCTTCTGCTGCTTGCGACAAAGACGGTTCGATACTCCGAAATGTATTCGCTGATAGATTTTCGGCTGATCGTTTTGATCGCCTGCATGATGAGCTTCGGCGTGGCGATGGAGAAAACCGGAACCGACCGATATCTTGCAGGTTACATAGAAAACTATTTCGGAGCTTTTGGGCCGACGGCCGTTCTTGCCGGTTTTTTCCTGCTCACTGTTATTCTTACGCAGCCGATGTCCAATCAGGCGGCAGCCCTCGTCGTGTTGCCGGTTGCGGTTAAGACCGCTGTGGCGTTGGGCCTGAATCCGCGGACTTTTATCGTCGCCGTTACGGTTGCCGCCTCGTTTTCATTCATAACGCCGCTCGAACCGGCCTGTGTACTTGTTTACACGCCGGGACGTTACCGGTTTATGGATTTTGTGAAGATAGGGTTGATACTGACGGTGCTTGTATTTGCGGTTGCAATCGTCCTGGTTCCAATATTTTGGCCCTTCTAGATTTTGCCTGCTTCTGCGAGATGACGCAGCCTGAAGCCCCGTTTTGCGATAAGCAGCAAACCTATCAGCGCCCAGAACAGAATCCGCCCTTTTCTGATTATCGCCAGCGTGATCCCGATCCCGGCGCCGATGCCCACCGTTTCCGCGACGAACTGCGCCCCGGCTTCATCGACCCCGACCAGAAACGGCACAAGCTTGAACACGACCGTGACCAACCGGCTTACCGATTCCAGCAGGAACGCATTCAACGGCGAAGCTGTTTCGCTGATCCGGCTAAGAATAAACAATACTTCCAGTACACCGAGTACGTGATAGCTTGCCTCGAGCGCGCATATTGGAATAAAACGCCTCGGATATCTGCGATAAAAACCGTAAATAAGATTTTCGAACAGGCGAACCTGCATTCTCCCGCGTTCAAGAATGCCCCTTAAACGGCCTCTTCTATAGAGCCATTCGCACGCTTCGCTGGCAAAATGCCATTGTTTTACGATCAAAAGCAGCAAAAATAGGGCCACAGCGATAATAATGCCGATAAGTACGTCTATTGTAATTACGTAACCGGAATCAAGATCGAAAAAACGTAGAAAAGTAAATGCTCCGAGTATCAAAAAAATGCTTGTAATAAAGCTGTAGAACAAATTTTCGGTTGCTACGGAGGAAAGCCCGACGACAAGCGGAACACGCCCGCGAACTGCCACGGCCTTCGACGTGCCGCTGACGAGTATTCCGAGAGGTATCATGCTGCTCATCGCTTCGCCGATGATCACCGCCGGCACCGTGTCCGACATTCGCAGACTGTACGGCTCGTAAACTGACAGTTTCCACGCCGCTGCCCGAAGGCAAATACGGATAAAGAAAATCAGTAAAATGGTCGCAAAACCCAGAATGCCAAACCTTTGCACGTTCGAAACGATCTCGGTAACACCGACCGAATAGACAAAATAGAAAAAAAGCCCGACGCCGAGCAAGGTCAGCACAGCGCCGAGTATCTTAAGCCTTGCGACATTTTTCCTCGAAATTCTGTTGGGTTTTAAAACTTGATTCTCGGCCTGCGGTTCGGAATTCACGTGCTTTGCCTTCTGCTGATTTGCTGTTTAGAATGGTATTTTATCGAAACTCAAATAACAAAATCGCATAAGGAATAAGTTATGAGCACTGCAGCCGGAATTGCATTGGCCAACACGGGTTTGACCACTTTATCGGAAGAAGAAGAATTTTTTCGCGGCTCGGTACGCGAGTTTGCGGAAGGCGAGGTTCGACCGAGGGTTGAGGCAATGGAGCATGCGTCGAAACTTGACCCCGATCTGATCAAACAGTGTTTCGAACTCGGCCTGATGGCTATCGAATCGCCCGAGGAATACGGCGGAGCCGGTTCGACGATCTTCAATGCGATACTTGCAATCGAAGAACTAGCCCGCATCGATGCATCCGTTTCGGTCTTCGTCGATGTCCACAACACGCTTGTAACAAACGCGTTCATGCGCTGGGCAAGCGATGAGCAAAAGAAAAAATACTTGCCGCAGCTCGCGACCTCCAAGGTCGGTGCTTATGCGCTCAGCGAAGCGGCGTCCGGTTCCGATGCTTTTGCATTAAAAACCCGTGCGGCCGATAAGGGAGATCATTACGAATTGACTGGCCAGAAACTCTGGATAACAAACGGCAATGAAGCCGAGATTTTCGTCCTGTTTGCGACGGTCGACCCCGAAGCGGGTTACAAAGGCATCACTGCTTTCATCGTCGAAAAAGGTTTCGAAGGCTTTTCGGTCGGCAAAAAGGAAGACAAGCTCGGCATCCGCGCGTCTTCGACCACAGAGCTAATTCTGGACAACTGTAAAGTGCCGAAAGAGAATGTCTTAGGCGAGGCCGGCAAAGGCTACAAAGTTTCTATCGAAACTTTGAATGAAGGACGCATCGGCATCGGTGCCCAAATGCTCGGCATCGCCCAGGGAGCCTACGAAGCTGCCCTGAAATACACTCAGGAACGCGAACAGTTCGGCCAAGCTATCAATAATTTTCAGGCCGTCCAGTTCCAGCTTGCCGAAATGGCCGTCGAGATCGAAGCGACCCGCTTGCTCGTCTATAACGCCGCGCGACTAAAAGATGCCAGCAAGCCTTTCCTCAAGGAAGCCGCGATGGCAAAGCTTTACTCATCACGGTGCGCCGAACGCGTCTCGTCCAAAGCCATCGAGCTCTTCGGCGGCTACGGCTACGTGAAAGATTATCCAGTCGAAAAATTCTGGCGCGACTCGAAGATCGGCTCGATCTACGAAGGCACCTCGAATATGCAGCTTCAGACGATAGCGAAATTGATAATGAAGTAGATTGGCTCTAGCGAGAGTTTGAGCTTATGGTGAGACGAAACAAAGTATTATTAACTTTTTCGCTTGCAATCACGATCAGTGCATTTCTGCTGTCTTTTGCAATATCTTTTCAATCGCGTGGACTCGATCAAGGACTCGTCATAGGCGAACATCAATTAGATGAGTTTCAAGCTAAGTTAGGTGTGGAGAAGATAATTTTCTCGATTCATGGGTATAGAACCTATGAATTGTTCGCATCATCTTATGGACTCATCAGTTTTCTTTTTGCGTTGATATTAGGAGCCATTATTGCTCAACTAATATTAACCAAAAGACGACAGTTGCTCGTATTTATTTTCATATTAAATTCTTTGGTATCGGCCCCGATCCTTTACAATCTTCGGTTTTTGATTCGCGACAAACAGATGGTAGAGGAATCTTTTTGGGAAACCCCAGGGAATGCATTTGCACGCCTTACTATCAGTTACGATTGGGTTTTAGTGTCATTCGTGCTTATTATTCTCTGCCTGCAGACAGTTTCTGTGATTTGGTGGCGGAGAGATATTAACAAAATTGCACCATAAAATATCATTCTACAGGTCACTCATATTTCAACCAAAAGCAAAATCATCTATGTTAAAATCGCGCTATGGAAACCGTAAACGTCAAGATTTTGGAGCCAAAGATTAAGCGATTGCTCGACGATCTTGAAAGCCTAAAACTTATCGAGTTGGAAAAACCGGGCGCTGCCAAGAAACCAAAACGCCGCTTTGGCAGCATGAAAGGTCTTGTGGTGCAGATAGCCGATGACTTCGATGCCCCGCTCGAAGACTTTGAGGATTATATGTGATGCGCGTTCTCCTGGATACCCAAATACTCTTGTGGTACTTGGAGGGCAATCAGTCCCTTTCGCGGACGCATCGTGATTTGATAGTCTTTGCTGATAACGAAGTGTTAGTCAGCATAGCGACACTGTGGGAGATTGCGATCAAGACCAGTACGGGAAAGTTAACGATATCCCGCTCACTTACGGAAATTCTAAAGCAATTGTCGCTGCAATCCATCGAAATTCTCGGCGTTCAGCCCGGGCATGTTCTGCAGGTCGCAAAACTCGCGTTCCACCATCGCGATCCGTTCGACCGAATGATAATTGCCCAGTCGAAAGTGGAGTTTCTGCCGGTAATAACTCACGACAAGATTTTCTCCGATTACGGAATAAAGCTGTTGTAACCGCGTAGGAATGTCTCAAGAAATCAAAATCCGCCAAGCCACTTCCGAAGACGCGAAAGTGTTAACTGATCTCGCCTACACGACTTTCTGGGACGCGTTTGCGCATCATCCGAAAAACGCGCCGGAAGATTTGAATCACTATATGCGTCAGGCGTTCAGTCTCGACCAGATCACCGCAGAACTCGCCGACGAAAAGAGCATTTTCCTGTTGGCCGAGATCGAAGGCGAGCTTGCCGGTTACGCGAAAGTAATCAACGACAACATCGAACCCGGCATCACAGCGGCGCTCCCCATCGAGCTTTCGCGGCTTTATTCCCAGCAAAAATTCCTCGGCCAAGGCGTCGGGCAAACGCTGATGGACGCGTGTTTCGAAAAGGCAAAGCAGGAAAATCGCGATGTAATGTGGCTCGGCGTCTGGGAATTCAACCCGCGTGCACAGAAGTTCTATGAGAAAAACGGTTTTATAGTTGTCGGCAAACACACCTTCCAACTCGGCTCCGACCCGCAGATTGATCTGCTGATGCAGAAAGAGATTTAAACCGGGAACTCAGGCGAGGGCTCCTGAGTTCCAAAGGAAATCTTGCATTTTACCTATAGATGAATTATTGTTTCATCCATGCGATATATCAAAAATCCGCCGAATCCTTACAACAAATACTCGGCAGAATACATTGGCGAGCCGCCGCCCACAAAGCTAGAGATCTTCGAAGAAACAGCTACAAAAAAAGTTATTACTAAAGCTTTCGCATCGGATTGGGAAGGCGGCTGGCGATATACGGTGAACTGCTATCGCGGCTGCATTCACGGCTGTACCTATTGCTTTGCACGGCAGTATCACGAATATTTGGGCTACGGCGCGGGTACCGATTTTGAGACAAAGATCGTCGTCAAACCCAACACGCCAAAGCTTTTACGTGATGAATTAAAGAAGACTCGTACCAAAATGCCTCACATCGATTTTTCGTTCGCAACCGATCCGTATCTGCCGTTCGAGGCCGAGTACAAGCTGACGCGTAAATGTCTTGAGGTCTGTGCGGAGTTCGGCGTTCCGGTCGGTGTAATTACAAAAGCGCCACTTGTGACACGAGATATTGAAATTCTCAAAAAACTGAAAGTGACCGTCTTTTTCTCGCTTCCGTTCCTTACAAAAGAAAAATCTAATCCTTTCGAACCCTACACGCCCGTTCCCGAAGCCCGTTTCCGCGCGATGGAAACAATATCGAATGCAGGCATTCCGGTCGGCATAGGCGTCGCTCCGGTAATTCCGGGCTATAACGAATCGGACATTCCCGGCTTGCTCGAACGCGCCAAACAAGCCGGAGCGACGCGCGCCTTTATGTCGATGCTGCACATCGACACCGATTCGATCGAAGACTATTTCGTCGCAAAAATGCACGAGCGGCTGCCGCCGACCCGCGTTACAAAGATCATTAACACGATAAAACGCGAACGCAACGGCTCGCTCAGGCACAGCACTTATAAAGAGCGCGGCGTCGGCAAAACCGAGCAGTGGGAAATGACGACAAAACTTTTCGAATTTCACGCCCGCCGTTTAGGATTTCGACAGCACGAAAGAAAGGCCGAACCTGAAACGGTTACCGTACCCTTTCAGCAAAAGTTGTTCTGACAAGAGGCAGAAACACGACCGGTAGGGAGTGTGCCTTACTTACTACATGTAAACCTTTTACACACTCGTTACTGCTCGTGTTTCTGCCTGATGTTCGCTAATCTAGTTTTATGCAAAACCGTATCGAAGTCTTCGAACAAATGCTCGCCGCTGACCCCGACAACACGATGGTGATGTTCGGCCTCGCAAAGGAATACGAAAAGCTGGGCGAGCATGGCGAAGTGATAAAAATTCTTGAAGACTATCTTTCAAAGGCCGATGACGAGGGAAACGCATACGGCACGCTCGCCAAGGCTTACGAACTCTCCGGCGACCGCGAAAAAGCTATCGAAACCAATAGAAAAGGTATCGACGTTGCGACGGCGCACGGCCATCCGTCAATGGCAAATGAATACAAGATGACGCTCGAAGAAATGTCGGAACCCGCTGCGTAAGCGGAGGGCCAGTTCGTCGAATACAGTTCATCAAACTGGCCGCCCGCTTACGCAGGCGGTTCTGACCGGCAGGCAACAACAGTCGCCTTTTTAATTCTCACGGGTTTTTCTGGTTTTTCTTCAACGACCGTGGCTTTGTTGATCGCCTCGACAACTTCAATTCCTTTTGTTACGCGGCCGAATGCGGCAAACAAGCCGTCAAGATTTGGGGCGGATGAAACGAGAATAAAGAAATTCGTTGTCGCCTGGTTAGGCTCATCCGGCCGTGCCATCGAAAGAACGCCGCGTTCGTGGATTATCTTGTTAGGTTCATCGGGAATCGTCCGTCGTGCACGCGCTCCCATTTCACGCGACACTTTTCCGTCCCGGGTCCAAATGTTGCCGCCTTGGATCACGAAGTTCGGAACGACACGGCTGAATGTGGTCGTATCCAGCAAACCGGTCGCAGCAAGATTCAAAAAGTTTCGCACCGATTCCGGCGCGAGTTCTGGATACATTTCCAGTTCGATCACGCCTGCTTCAGTATCGAGCGTCACGCATTGCCCAGCCATGGTCTTAACATCTGCTTTATCAAACGGTTCGGCCTTTGCTACCGGCGTTGGCGTCGGCCGCGCGTTTGTCTTCGCCGGCTCTTTCACTGTCGGCATCGACTGCTGCCCGATCATAATCGATGCAAAGATTAAAGTATATATCGGTACAAAAAAAATCTTCTTGTGCATGACCCATATTTTCAAGCAAACCGTTTTCCGTGTAAAGCATTAGTCTCATGTTCAGTGTTTTCTGTGTATTCCGTGGTAAAATACCTGAAATTTAAACCACCGAATACACAGAATTCACCGAGCGAAACCGGAAACATTATGAAACTACTTGCGCAATCACTTTTCCTCATTCTTGCACTTTTCGCGATCACGTTTGCTCAACGCGAACTCGGCGTTCGCCCGACCGAAACCGGCGGGCCGCTCACTTTCGAACAGGCGGTTTTTGATGTTCAGTCTTACGAGGTCAATCTGAACGTAACGCCGAGCGCGAAGTCTATTTCGGGCGTAACGACCATGATTGCCCGAATCGTCGTCCCGACTAACGTTATCGTTCTCGATCTGGATACGCCGTATAGCATCGAACATATCAGCGACGGCACAAGCGATCTGAAATACGAACGTAAGGGCGGCAAGATTTGGGTCTGGTTCGCGATGACGAAGCAGGCCGGTGATGAGATAAAGACGGTGATCAGATATGCCGGAACGCCGCGCGAGGCGCCGCGACCGCCCTGGATCGGAGGATTTATCTGGACGAAAACGCCGGGCGGTGCCGATTGGATTTCGATTGCGATGCAAAACGACGGCGCGGATATTTTGTTTCCGTGCAAGGATCATCCGTCCGACAAACCATCGACGGTAACGATGAATATCTCGGTTCCCGATCCGCTTGTGGCGGTCGGCCCCGGCAAGCTCGAGGGAACCAAAAAGCCTAATAAGGATCACACGACCTATACCTGGCGAATGACGAATCCGATACCGAATTATTCGATCCTGTTCGATGCCGCACCGTATCGCGTGATAAAAGACAGCGTGAAAAGCATCACCGGCGAGACGATCCCTATAGAGTTTTACATCCTGCCGGAAAGCTATGACAACGGCGCAAAGCTGATAGAAGAAACCAAGAAATACAATGCCTTTTTTGAAAAGTATCTTGGGCCGTTTCCGTTCCGCTCGCAAAAGCTCGGCATTGTCGAAACGCCGCATCTCGGCATGGAACATTCGACGCACATCGCCTACGGAAATAAATTCAAATACAACGAAGACGGATTCGATTGGCTGATGCTTCACGAATTCGGCCACGAATGGTGGTCGAACCTCGTCACCGCTTCGGATTGGCGTGACTTCTGGATACACGAGGGGTTTCAGTCCTATATGGATTCGCTTTACCTCGAGCACCTCGGCAAAAAGGAAGCGTATATGGCCTCGATGCGGGAACGCGCCAAACGGACACGCAATATGCAGCCCGTCGCTCCGCGCGAGGCAAAGATCGCTTACCAGGTCTACATGGCCGAGCCCGATTATCTGAGATCGGACGGCGACATCTACGGCAAAGGCGCCGTCGTTCTTCACACGCTTCGATACCTGATCGGCGACGACGCATTCTTCCGCGCCCTTCGCCGCATGTCATACCCAACCAAAGAAATGGAAAAATGGACCGACGGCCGCCAGACAAGATTGGTGAACACCGATGATTTCCTCTCCATCGCCGAACAGGAATCAAAAATGGACCTCGACTGGTTTTTCGAGATTTATCTGCGCCAGCCCAAGCTGCCGAAACTCGTCACCACAATAACAATAGACAATGCTTCCGCAACCGGTTCGCATCCGCAGGTTATGACTTTGCAGTGGGAAACTCCGGAGCGGATGCCATTTCCCATGCCTGTTGAGGTCGAGGTTAATGGGAAGCCCCAGCGGATTGACATGAAAAGCGGTAAGGGCAGTGTTGAGTTCACCGGCAACCTGCCAGCGGTCGACCCGAAGGGCTGGGTGTTAAAGGCGCAGTAGTAATGCCTCGTCGAAAGCAGCTTAAGAATATCGTTGCCGGGCTACTTGGAACGTTCACAAGCAGGAACAACGACATTTCCGGCTATTGGGGATTAGGCTTACTGCGTCGTTACGCCGAAAATCTCGGGAGAGACTCACTTGAAATCGATCTGCTTTCAAGTGTTTCCGACGAACCGGCGGACGCGCCACTTGATCTGATTGAGCAGCGTTACAGAAAATGGCTATCTGACGCATTTGCTCAACGGACCGTCCGCACTGATGAAATCAAATCTGCCGTCATCAAGCTTCGCTTCTCAACCTTCGAGGAGTTTCCGAACGTCGAGCGCCTGACCCGGGGCGAACCTTACGCCTGCTCCGTCCATATTACAAACGCACAAGGCATTGAATATTCGGCCTCATGCACCGGCGTTTGCGCTCCTCATGATGCGGGGATTGAGTTAAGGAGTACCCGCGCTTGAAGGTTTAGAGGCCTAATCGATTTCCGCTAATTGCGAATCCTGCCGTGGCAAGGGGCAGAGGCCGGAGATCTCTCGGTGGGCGAAGCGTCGGATCAACTTGCGCACTTGGTCTGATCTGAAAATTCGTTGCCTTCATCCTGCTTCCTGTATATCCTGAACTCATCATGAACGCACTACTTGAACAAGGTCTAAACTGCCGGCTGCCGAGCGGCGACGGCTGGCCGACGACATTTATGACAGCATTGTTCATGGACCTGACGATTTAAGTTTGACTGACGAGCAGAAAACGGAAATCGACCGTCGGCTGGCAGACTATCGTGAGAATCCGGAGAAAGCATTGGCATGGGAAGATGTGCGCGAACGTCTTCGCAAGATCGCATAATGTTTGCGGTCAAGTTTCATGAAGCCGCCGATCTGGAAGCCGCCGAAGCCATCGCCTACTATGAGGATAGCGAAGAAGGACTTGGCAGTGCCCTTCGGGTGGAGATTGAGGTAACTGTCGAAAGAGTAATCCAGCATCCTCTGGTTTATCCGGTAGTTTATCGTTCAAACGTCCGCCGAGCACTAACCCACCGATTTCCATACTCGCTTAACTTCACACTCGAAGAGCGATTCATCCTCATCATTGCTGTCTTTCATTCAAGCAGAGATCTGATTGTGTGGAAGGGCAGGATCGATTAGTTCTTACCTTGCCGTACAACCTTCAAAATTGCCCCTACCCGCCCTTTTTGGTATCTTAAACAGTTACCGAGCTATTAGATATTTTTATTGAAAGGATTTATTTTGATGTCGACATCAGCAAAGAAAATTAACACAAAAGGCGATAAAAAAGAGGCAAACGGCAAGACGGTCGTTGCCGAAAGGACGAGGACAACGGAGGCCGATGGATTTGTGCAGGACGAGAAATTACAAGAGACGGCCAAAGCCTTAACGCCTAACTCCGTAAAACCAGCTACGGGCAAGTCAAATGACCGCCACGGTTTGGATGAAAAAACGCTCATCGGCATTTATCGCACGATGTACACGTCCCGCCGGGTTGACGACAAAGAAATTCAGCTAAAGGGACAGAACAAGATCTTCTTTCAGATCAGCGGCGCGGGCCACGAAGCCGTTCTCACCGCCGCCGCTCTTGCGATGAAGCCCGGTTACGATTGGTTTTTCCCATATTATCGCGACCGTGCATTGATGATCGGACTTGGAATGACTGCTCAGGAAATGCTCTGGTCGGCGGTTGGTGCGGAAAAAGACCCTAATTCGCACGGCCGCCAGATGCCTTCTCATTGGGGCAGCGTGAAATTGAATGTTCCGTCGCAGTCTTCATGCACCGGCACGCAGGCATTACACTCGGTCGGCGCGGCGGAGGCCGGTTACCGCGCATCGCTCTTCAAAGAACTACAAGATAAGATCGTCGGCTTCAAGGGCGACGAGGTCGTTTATATGTCGGTTGGCGACGGCACGACCAGCGAGGGCGAATGGTGGGAAGCCCTGAACACCGCCAGCAATCTGAAACTGCCGGTCATCTTCGTAGTCGAAGACAATGGCTACGCTATCTCGACGCCGGTTGAGGTCGGCACGGCTGGCGGGGACATTTCAAGGCTCGTCTCCGGGTTCCCCGATCTTTACATGCAAAAGATCGACGGCACCGACGCTCTCGAAAGCTACGGAGCGTTCAAAAGCGCGGTCGAGTATTGTAGGGCGCGAAAGGGCCCCGCGTTTATTCATGCAAAGGTCATCCGCCCGTATTCGCATTCGCTTTCGGACGACGAAAAGCTCTATCGTCCGGCCGAAGAGCTGCATGCTGATGCAGTCATAGACCCAATAAAAAAGTATGCCGAGTTTTTGATGACCGAGGACCTAGCGTCATCGGAACAGCTTGAAACGTTGAGAAAAGAGGTAGATGCTGAGGTTAATTCGGCCGCGGACATCGCCATTGAAACACCGCAGCCCGCACCCGAAACCGCATACCGTAATGTATTTTCGCCGGATCTCGACCCGACCGACCGACAGCTTTTCGATACAGAAAACGGGGCCGAGCTTTCCGGCAATGCCGGCACTATGGTCGACTTGATAAATCGCTGCATGCACGAGGAAATGGAGCGCGATCCGCGCATCGTCGTCTTTGGCGAGGACGTGGCTGATTGCTCTCGCGAGGAATATCTCGATCAGGTTAAAGGAAAAGGCGGCGTTTTCAAGGTGACGGCTAACCTTCAGCGTAAGTTCGGTTCGGCCCGCGTTTTCAATTCGCCGCTGGCTGAAGCAAACATCGTCGGACGCGCGGTAGGCATGGCGATACGCGGGCTGAAGCCGGTCGTCGAGATCCAGTTTTTCGATTATATTTTCCCGGCGTTTCACCAGATCCGCAATGAGGTCGCGGTTACCCGTTGGCGCTCGGACGGCGACACCAAATGCCCGATGGTCATTCGCGTACCGGTCGGCGGTTATCTGAAAGGCGGAGCGGTTTATCACTCGCAATCCGGCACGACGCTCTTTTCGCACACGCCGGGCTTGATGATCGTCTATCCGTCCACTGCATTGGATGCAAACGGGTTATTGCGAACCGCGATCCGCGCGGACGACCCAGTTTTGTTTCTCGAACACAAGCATCTCTACCGTCAGGTCTACAACAAATCGCAATACCCTTCGAACGATTTTTTGATCCCGTTCGGCAAAGCGAGAATGGTACGCGAGGGCACGGATGTAACTATCGTCACGTTCGGAGCTCTGGTCGAGCGGTCAAATCAGGCCTGCAAACGTCTCGAACAGCAGGGCATCTCAGTCGAACTGATCGATCTGCGCACGCTCGTCCCATACGACTGGGAAGCCATCGCCGAATCCGTCAAAAAAACCTCGCGCGTCGTCGTCGCCCACGAAGACCCGATCTCATACGGTTACGGAGCCGAGATCGCCGCCCGCATCTCCGACGAGCTTTTCGAATACCTCGACGCTCCCGTCCGCCGCGTCGGCGCCACCGACACCTTCGTCGCGTACGCCCCACAGGTCGAAGATTTCATCCTCCCGCAGTCAGAGGATGTCGAGAAAGCCGTGCAGGATTTGATGAAATACTAAACTGAGAGCGTAAACCACGGTTGACATTTTGATAGTGTAAACTTTAGTATACATATGGTCGAAATTGTTAAAAGCGATACTTTCGACCGATGGCTGAGGAAACTGCGAGACCCCCAAGCGAAAGCTCGAATCGAGATGCGAATTCGAAGGCTCAGTTTGGGAAACGCCGGTGATGCCAAACCCGTTGGGGAAGGGCTTAGCGAGATGAGGATCGATTACGGACCCGGGTATCGAGTGTATTACCTTCAAAAGGGCAACACCTTAGTCGTATTGCTGTGCGGCGGAGATAAACGCACCCAACAAAACGATATAGATAGCGCTAAGAGAATTGCTGCAGATTGGACGGAGTAAAAATGGCCGAGAAATTTAGTCAATACGATACGGCCGAGTACTTGGAAACTGACGAGGACATACGGCATTATCTGGAAGCCTGTCAAGAGGACGGAGACCCGGCGCTCATTGCTGCGGCGCTAGGTGACATAGCCCGGGCACGAAACATGACCGAGCTCGCCAGATCTGCAGGAATGACGAGGGCCGGATTGTATAAGGCTCTGTCGCCCGAAGGCAATCCGAGTTTTGCCACAGTATCAAAGGTAGCCAAGGCATTGGGCCTGAAAGTCAAGATCGAGTTGGCCTCCTAAGTAAGATAAGGCTTTCGTGTCGGCGCCACTGACACCTTCGTCGGCTACGCCCCGCAGCTCGAAGATTTCATCCTGCCGCAGTCGGAGGATGTCGAAGCCGGTGTGCGGGATTTGATGAGGTACTAAATCTGCGTAGGTTTTTCGGTGTTCTTCTCTTTGAAGCATGCGAAAGCTAATTGACTCGATCGCCGTATTAGGATTTGTCTTGATCGTTGTTGTCTCCGTTTCGGCGCAGGCCGCGGAAGATAAGCGCGTCGAGCCGTTCGTCTCTGAGGAATGCGGTTTCAGCGTGTTGTTCCCGGCAAAGCCCAAGCTGGATACTGACGTGCTCGACACCGCGAGTGCCCGCAAATATCTTACGTATTCTTATTACGTATCGGACCAGACCGAGACTCAATATGAGGTTGTGTGTATGGAATTGACTCCGGATCGTTTGAAGGGTGGGGCAGCCGTCAACCTCGGGTCATATTACAACGAAGCAATTCTGCCTTACGCGGAGAAGGTGCTCAGAAAGACCGCCCTAAGGCCCCCCAACGGTGTAGGTCTGGAGTTTTATGTAGAATACGGGACATCGTATTTTAGGCGCGGCAAAGTGATGATCATCGGTACTCGCCTGTATCGAGTCGAGGTTAATGGCACCAGAGAACAAACGGCGAGCGCCAAAGCCAAGCATTTTATTGATTCCTTCAAGCTATCGAGCCAGGGCCGTAATTAGACAACTCAGAGCGATTGGCAAAGGCTCACTGGTAAATGACCAAACACATAGGCATTGTCGCTGGTAGTGCTGAGGGAGCGGCGCTTTGTTACCGCACGATCTGTCTTGAGGCGCAAGAGTTTCTTGGCGAGCACAACCATCCGGAAGTGACGATGAACTCGATCCCGATGGCGCGGCACATGCCGCCGATCATCGCGGACGATTGGAAAACGGTCGCCGACCTGATGCTCGAATCGGTCGAAAAGGTCGCACGGGCGGGAGCCGATTTCGCCATCTGTCCTGATAACACCTACCACCAGGCTTTCGAATTTCTCATCCCGCGTTCGCCGATCCCGTGGCTGCATATTGCACGCGTTGTCGGTGAAAAGGCGAACGAAAGCGGATTCAAAAAACTCGGTATCCTGGGAACAAAATACCTCGCGGAAGGGCCCGTTTATCCGTCTCAGTTGAACGAAGTCGGCATCGAACGGGAGATACCCAACGAAGAAGATCGGATCCGTATCAACGAGATCATTTTCAAAGAACTCGTCAACGGCGTCTTTCTTGAATCTTCGCGGCTTTATTTTAACGAAGTAACCGAGAAGCTAAAAGCACGCGGCTGCGATGCCGTTGTGCTCGGCTGTACCGAGATTCCATTGATCGTACGCCCGAACGACTGTCCGCTTCCGACGCTTGATTCAACACGTTTGCTTGCGCGAGCAGCGATCAAGAACGCGCTAGAATAGCGGCAATGAATCATTTCATCGCGATACTTCTTACCTTATCTCTAATCGTCTCGACCGTCGGACAATCAACCTCGTCGCTTTCAGTTCGTGAATTTCGCAAAGCGAACGAGCAACGACTTCTAAATGAATTCGTCGAGCTTCTCTCGATCCCAAACGTCGCCTCCGACACGCCGAATATTCGTAAGAACGCCGGCTATCTCGTCGCCGAGATGCAGAAACGCGGGCTGAGACCGCGGCTGCTCGAGGCTGCTGACAAAAAAGTCCCGCCGGTGGTTTACGGAGAATGGGTGACGGCCGGCGCGGCGAAGACGGTGATCTTTTACGCGCATTATGACGGGCAGCCGACGGACCCGGCGGATTGGACGGGGAGCAAGCCGTGGGAGCCGGTATTGAGAACGGCGGCGCTCGAGAAGGGCGGGAAGGATATTCCATTTCCGAAAGCAGGTGAAAGGATCGATCCTGAGTGGCGACTGTATGGGCGTTCGACGTCGGATGACAAGGCTGGTGTGTTTGCGATGCTCACGGCGCTCGACGCTTTACGCGCTAAGAACATCAAGCCGACGGTCAATATCAAGTTTTTCTTCGAAGGCGAGGAAGAGGCAGGCTCGCCGAACCTTCGCGAGATACTGACAAAGAACAAGGAATTGCTTAAGGCCGACGCCTTTATCGTCTGCGACGGGCCGGTACATCAGTCGGGGCGAAAGCAGGTCGTCTTCGGCGTTCGCGGCGACGTTAATGTCGATCTTACCGTTTACGGAGCAAAGCGGCCGCTGCACAGCGGGCATTACGGCAACTGGTCTCCGAATCCCGCGATGCTGCTTGCCAGGCTTCTTGCGTCGATGAAAGACGCGGACGGGAACGTGACCGTCAAAGGCTGGTACGACGATGTCGAGCCGTTTGGGCCAGCCGAGATGAAGGCCCTCGCCGAGGCTCCGCGATATGACGAACAGCTAAAGCGCGAGCTTGGCATCGCCTACACTGAGGGCGGCGGCAAGAGCCTGCTCGAGCGTATCAGCCAGCCATCGCTCAATATCAACGGCATCAAAAGCGGCGATGTCGGCGAGAAGGCGCGAAATATCATACCGACGACGGCGACAACGGTGCTCGACCTTCGCCTCGTAAAAGGCAACGATCACATTCGCCAGGTCGCAAAATTAAAGAGGCATATCGAATCGCAGGGCTACTACGTCATCGATCGTGATCCCACAGACGAAGAGCGGCAGCGGCATCCGCTGATCGCAAAGTTTCAGCACGTTCCCGGCAGCTACAACGCCCAGCGGACAAAAATGGATCTTCCCATCTCGCTGGCGGTGATCGACGCGGTTCAGAGAACTTCGACGGAACCGATCATTCGAATGCCGAGCTTAGGCGGCAGTCTTCCGCTGTCTATCATCACCGACGCCCTAAACCAGCCGACGATCACCGTACCGGTCGCAAACCACGACAATAATCAGCACGCCGAGAATGAGAACATACGCATTCAGAATTTGTGGGACGGCATCGAGATTTTCGCATCACTCATGACGCTGAAATGGGATTAGTCACAAAATAAGCGTGGACAAGAACGGCCCGGATCTTCGTGACAATTACAAAGGAAGACATCAACAGCCGCATTGAATTTGTTTTTTTATGAATCCGCGCTTAACCTACGTCTGTCTGCGAAGAACTCGTCCGAAATTGGGAACGAGCGGCGGCAAAAGAAAGTATTCACAAGATCGATCCATTGGAGTAACTATGAAAAATGGATACAAAAACGGGTACCTTCCCCGAGTTACCGAAGCTGATTATCTCGGCAATTATCGGATAAAACTCACTTTCAGCAATGGTGAACAACGAATTGCTGATTGTGAGAAATGGATCGGCGGAGGCGTCTTTGAGCCGCTGAGAGACAAGAATTTTTTTCAGAAGTTCTTCGTTGACGGTTGGACTATATCTTGGCCTAACGGCGCAGACATTGCCCCCGAAACACTCTACTAAGATGGCGAACCGATCAAAGACTGAGGTATCTCTGTCGCCTACCCCCACTGGTCGTGGATTTCACCCTGCCGAAGAGCCATGATGTTGAAAAAGCGGCCCTTGAGTCAGTAAAGTATTGATGTTTGCGAAAAATAGGTATAGTATCAACGATGCGTTCGGGCAAATGCCGCCGAATCGGTGCCGGCGGCAGATCAGATTGCCCATACCCATTGCACCATATACAGGAGAAAACCGATGAGGAAAAAAATTGCATCATTGATGCTCCTCTTGACCTTCACAATAGCCTCTGTCGGTGTTGTAAGCGCTTCTATTTACAACGAAAAACGTTACAGCCAGTGCCACGATGCAGACGGAAAATTCATCGAAAGCAAGGACTGTGATCCGACTTCCTGCGGTTGTTTGTTCCATGAAATCGAAGAGTTTATAAAAGGACTGTTCGATTAGTTTTTTTGGCCCCAAGTAGCTTGCAGTAAAGGAACTTCCCGAAAAAATAAAAGTCCAAGCGAAATTTCGTCTTGGACTTTTTTCTTTTTTCCCCGGGAAAAGGGAACCGCTTCTCGGCGGCTCCCCTCCCTTTGTAGCTTAAAGGAATGAGTCCGAATCGCTCCGGACTCACGTAAGATTCCGATAAAGTCTGTCAATCGCAAATAATATTTCAACAACCAGTCTAAATTCGCCTATGAATGGAGTATTAAGTTAAAACGAAGCCAATTTATAGACGCCGGTTGCCAGCCTTTCTGCGAATTTTTCATCTACCAACTGATGGTTTGCCAGTCCCGATTCCCATCGGTAAAACCCGAATTTGCCCGAGAGTTCGCCTAGCAGCGTTATTCCGCACATTTGCAGATAGCAGCGGGCAAGTTCGCGGACGGCTTCGTTACGCGGCATCTTGATGTCCATTTCTTCGGGAAACCGCGCTTCGGCGAGCGTCCAGATGTAAGTAAATTTCGGGACGTAAACGACCTCGGCGGGGACGACCTTCATGCGGCGTTGGAGTTCGTCGATCGCTTTTGTCAGGTCTTTCTTGTCCTTGAACCCGCATTCCGCTCGCAGGTCGCTCGTCGCCATTTCCCATTCCTTGCGGAGCACTTTCAACACAGCTTGCGCGTTTTTCGAAAGAATTCCGCTCTCGCCTTTTCGCGAACAGCCCCAAAGAGCATTGAAAACGGGAATCATCCGTCGCGAAAGAAACATCGAATGGCCCTTCACCAATTTTGCGTAATAGACGCGTCCGCGCGCGATAACTTCGTCTTTCAAAACCCACGCCTTGCTTGCCTCGGGGTCTTTCTGAACATTTCGCGGCATATGCGCGTCGCGGCGGCCGCAGACGGCGATGTAAACGGACGGAAGATTTTTGCGCACGTCAGTCAGACCGAGACAAAAGCCCAGATCTTCAACTATTGCCTCGACCTGCTCGGCAGTTTCAATCTTGAGCGAATCCTCACGCCGCCACTTGCGGTCGCGGTATTGTTCGATCTCTTCGGGCAGCTCACGCATATATAGTTAACCGCAGATGAACGCAGATTTACGCGGATGGGATATGATAGTCAAAAAGAAAATGCCGGGCAATCTTGTGAACGCCCGGCCCTATTTTTGTTAGAAGATCGTCTTCTAACCTATTTGTGTTTATCCGTGTCCATTTGCGGTTAGTTTTCCCTTGTCTGAGCCTGCTGCCTTACAGGTGAAGAAGACTGCACGGTGACAGTAGAACCTGGCATAAGGCGAACGTCGTCTCGGCCGGTTGCGATAACGGAACCTGCTCCGGCTCCGCCGCCGATCACTGCTCCTATCACAGCACCCTTGGCTCCGCCGATGATCGCGCCGAGGATAGCACCGGCACCGGCGCCAAGGCCGCCTCGTTTAGCGGTTTCCTTGGTTTGGCTGTCGCCCTTGGCCGTGCCCTCGGTGTCCACCTTAACCGTCTTGCCGTTCTGGTCGGTCACGCCTTGCAGTACGCCGGCAAAGTCGTAAACCTTTCCGTTTCTTAGGGTTATTCGTTCAAAATTGAACGTAACATTCGAACGTCCGGAAACCTGGCCCGAACGGCCCACGCCCGAAATATAACCTTCGATAACGGCGCCGCGATACTCGGCCGGTGTTTGCACGGTTAACTTAAAGCGGTCGTTGTTTTGCGAAGCTTTCGTGTTGATCTCGTTTTCGAGTATGCCGGTAACGACGGTTCCGTTCGGGACCAGAAACTCACCGATTCGCGGCTGGCTAAGGGTCGGGTTCGGGCTGTTCGCGCCCGCACGATCGTTCGGGTCGTTGCTTGAATAAGCACCGCTGTCATTGCTGCCGCCGTCTATTCCAAGCTGCGCCGTTGCATCGGTCTTATTGTAGATGCTTTCCGCGAAGATAGTTTCACGCAAATAATCTGTCGTGATCCGCCGTGTTACTTTCATAGAGCGGCCATTGTCCATCGACTGAAAAGTAACTGTATAATCCGTCTCGCCTCCAATGCTGGAAACCGTAAGCTGTTCGCCGCGAAGCGTAGCTCGAACGCGCACCGTTCGTCCGCCGGATTGCTCTGTTTTTTCTCGTCCGTCGGCGACAAATGTTATCGGCGAAGCTTTTGTCGAAGCAAGCGATACCTGGTTTCCGCGAATATCGATAGCGACCTGTTCGGGTGCTTCGAGCTTGGTTTCGAGGTCCTGCTTCTGCGACGCACCGACGTTGGAGTTCGCCAAAATATCCGCCGTGCTTTCGCTCCTTGAAGCGTCAAGCCGGTATGTACCGGTCAGCCCGGCATTCAACGCTGTGCCGGCGCGAACCGGAGCAGGCGTATTATTGGTTGGAAAATCGTTACTGCCGCCTTCCCAATCCGGCGTTACGCCGTAATTAGCCGCGAGGCGTTCCATAAGTTCACGCACGCCGCTCCAATCGTCCTCGATCTGGCGGTTGGCCTTTCCGCTCGACAGATATTCGTTTATCGGCATTGCGGCGGCAAGAATTTCGTTCACATCATCACGGTTTTCGCGCCGCTGGTTGAGATTATCTTCGAAGGCGCGCGCCTTGGTTTGCAGTTCTCGGAGATCGGCCGTTACATTTGCTATCTCCTGCCGGTCTGCCGAGCTGCTGCGAAGCTGATAACCGAGCTTATACTGCACATCTTCGATCTTCGAATTCAGGCTGCGAACAACGTCGCGCATTTCGCGGTCGTTACGCCGCTGTGCGTTCGCCTCAAACGCGAAACCTGAAAAAACCAATCCGATCAAAACAAACGCTGACACCGCAATTTGAAAACGTCGCATAACTGTATCTCCTAAATAAATAAAAGCAAACGGCACACTTCTGGCCGCTGGTTTTGAAGCATTTTCCGTACCAAAAGTTGTTCGTGTAATCCCGCATCGCTTTCATAACAGTGTCTTATGGTATGATTTCGATACATTTCGAGTCTAATCGGACGAGGTTTTTTTGATGGCAGGGAACACTTACAAAGCGACCGTGCAATACGCGGGCGATGATTTTTTTATCGGCACGCCACCCAGCGGCCACGCACAAGTTATTGATACAAAAGGCGATAGAAAGGCCGCACCGACGCCCGTCGAAATGCTTCTGATTTCCGTAGCGGCCTGCACCGCCGCCGATGTCATCTCGATCTTACTGAAAAAACGCCAGGACGTGACCGATTACCGCGTCGAAATAACCGGGACGCGGGCAGACGACCACCCGCGAAAGTTTCTCAAGTTTCACGTTCACCATATCGTGCACGGGCGTAGCGTTTCGGAAAAGGCCGTGGCCGACGCCATCGAACTCTCCGACACAAAATACTGCTCCGTCGCCGCCACAGTCCGCCCGACTGCAACCATCACAACGAGCTACGAGATCGTCGAGGTCGCGTAGTTGATTCACCGAAGTGGTTTCGGGAATTATTTGAACGAAATATCTTTGGGAACAACAACTGCTTCCCTAAATGCGAGTTTCCGTTTCTTAGCTATTTTGCTGTCCTTCAATTCAATGCGCAGCTTTCTGGAAAGTCCATCACGGCTTGTATTTGTCGACCGATATTTTACTGAATACTGCGAGCGAAGTTCGATAAGTATCGATTTCAACCGAGCCAGCATTTCTGACTCGGAAAAGTTTTCACTTAATGTGTGAGCATTACCGCCGGTTAGGAAGGCCGTCTGGTGAACCAGCGTTTCCGCCGTTGTCTTTGAGTTCCTGATCCCAAAACTATTACGCTGATCTGAGAGGCCTCCGGTCAATGCAAGTGAATACACCGGGATACTCGAGGAATCGGCAAGCGCAAACAGTTGTTCCGCAGAATGATAGCTGGCGCGGTCTTCTGCATCAGAGATCAGCAGCATCGCAAATCGGCGTTCCGGCCTGATCTTTCTTGCCTCCGCCGATTTTTCGAGTGCAAGAAACAGCGCGTCTATCACGGCGGACTGACCGCCTGCGATGAAAAGGTTATTGACGGCTTTTAGCAAGTCGTCCCTATTGCGGGTCCAATCCGGGTAAATTTCTATCGACTCCCCTCCGACAAAACGAACAATGGCCGCCTCATCACCTTCGTTGAGGTTGACGACAGCAATGCCCGCTGCCTGAACGATGCGGTCAATTTTGGAGCGCATGGAACCCGTGTTATCGACGACCAACATCAGCGAAACGTTTGGCGGATTCTTTTCGAGCGACACGACCATTTGCTCGACATCGTTCTCAAACAGGCGCAGATCTTCGGCTTTTACATCAGAGACAAACCTGTCAGCGCCGTCTAGAACCATTAGATTCGCCGTAATCTCCACCTGATTGTTCGAGCCCTTAGCTGGCCTCTGGCCAGCGAGATTGACGATTCCTAAAAGGATAACTAATGCGACAGTTAAAGGAGTACATTTTTTCATTTTAGTTGTCCCTGATTATACATCGTCCGATCCGAAACCGTGCCATATTTGGGGCTGGGATACCACAATTAAGGCTCCGATAACACATTTTTAAGCTCCAGACAGGCATTCTGAATGAGGTTTGGAAAAAGTATTTGCGAGACGATGCGGCGGGGCGATGGGCGAACCGTACATGACGATGAACAACCGCGAACGGTGCAGTTATTTTTTGCCACGGTGAATAACCGGATCGGAATAAAACCGGCACAGCCCGCCGCACGCGATGCATTTCCGTTAGCAAAAAAACCGGCCGACACGGCAACCGCTTGATCCCTGCATTTCGCCTGATGCACGAATTCGATATAGAAACGGTGCAACCTTGGGGATTCGGTCGCTATCGCTCCCGGTTCTGACATACTCGCAGATTTTCGCGCGGGCGAGCAGGCAAAGCTTTTACGCTGCACTTTTTGCTATTATGTGAGAATCCTATGAAACACGTTCTTAAAATTGCCGCGGTTGGCCTATTGTTTTTCACGTCAGCCGTATTTGCACAGGTTCCGGTGGCGACGCAGGTTGCAATATTGAGAGCCGAGGACTCGCGCGACTATGACGGGCTTAAGCCATTTATATTCAGCAGGAATCTGGCGGTTCAAAAACGTGCTGTTTTGGCGGCCGGGCGGATCGGTGCTGGGGGAAAGCATCGCGCGCATGTTGAAGCGGCTGTTAGAGAGGTTTGCGAATTCAAGGGTTTTGGATTGTCTGCATTGAACGTCAGAACAAACCATGTACATTCAGTCGTTTCCGCCCAATCCAAACCTGAACAGATCGCGACCGCTTTCAAGGCTTATTCAACGAGAAGATTTCGCGCCGAGAATCTGGTCGGCCCCGAGCAAAAAAATACGGTCTCGCGGCGAAAGTACGCGATACTTGTGGAAGGAGCAGTTTGTTGAGTGTGCTATCGATTATGTCCTCAACGGACAAGGGAGTGATCTGCCGGACTGGTTTTGGCAGTTGAACTATGCAGAAAATCGAACCGCGTCATAAATTCGACGTGACGACAAAAGAAGAACGCCGAAAGATAGAGATCGATGAAGGCCTCGAAAATCTAAGCCATTATCTTGACGGACTTTTTCGCGTTCCCGGAACGACTTGGCGGTTCGGACTTGATTCGCTGATCGGGCTGATCCCGAACGTCGGCGACACGCTCACGTCGTTTGCTTCGTTTTACATTTTGCTTGCCGGCGTCCGTTACGGCGTGCCGAAGATAACGCTGCTGCGGATGGCCTTTAACATCGGTGTGGATTATGTCGTCGGGACTATTCCGTTTATCGGCGATGCTTTCGACTTCATATGGAAATCGAACAATCAGAACATGGAACTCATCCGCACGCGTGCTACCGGCGAGGGAAAAGGCACGACGAGCGACTACGTTTTCGTCTTCGGAATCATCGGCTTTTTGATCTTGCTTCTTATCGGCTCGATTCTGGTCAGTGTCTACATCATCGGAGCGATTTTCTGGGGATTGTTTACGTGGAATATCTAGGCGGAAACACGACCGTTAGGGAGCGTGTGTATTACCTCTGCATACCTTCGAATGGAATGATAACTGCCGGTGAAATAGTGTTCCGCACGCTTTTTCCAATGGAAATGGCCTAAATTAAACCTGAACAGTAATTAAGGTGTTCTACCTGCCGGAGCACTTTATCGTGGGACATTTCACAAACTGCAATTACTTAATTCGCCGGGTTGATGACCAGCTTCCGTTTTGCCTGGACGACGAGGCCGGGGCGCTTCGACGTGACCTCGATATTTCGAGTACCGGCGTTTTCATTTAGCGGTATTTTGGGCGTGTATGTCAGGACGTAGCTTGCATCGATCAGTTTTGCGACGGCAGCCGTTTTCTCGACCATTTCGTCGAGCGAATCCGGAATTATCATTGTCCCGTTCGTATTTTCGGCCAGTATCCCGAGAGCCTCTTCGCTTGCTTCAAGATCGGCCTTTCTGGCTTTCATTTTTTTTAGCAATGCGCGGTCGAGGTTGATGGTCGGGCCAATCTTAGGTGCTTGTGCAACGTCGCGCGCTCCGTTCGGCAGCGTGGCGGCGATCTCGTCGGGCAGAGCCTTTGGCGGCGGTGATTTCGAGATCATTTTCGTGCGCGGTTCGATGTCGGCCGTTTCCATTTTGGTGTAGCTGAGAATGTGGACGCTGATATCGGTCGAGAGCAGCCGTTTCATCGCAGCCGCCTTTGTATTTGCATCGGCAAGGCTGTCGGTTCCGTCCGTGATTAGCACGAGATGTCTGTTGTCGATCGGGTTTTTCATCAGAAAATCGGTCGCAAGCTCCAAAGCCTTTACAAAAACCGACCGTCTGCCGAATTTCACCCGCCCGATCGCCGCCGAAAGCTGCTCCTTGTCGTTCGTCCATTCGGCGACTATCGTGGCTGCGTCGCCGTATTGAAGCACGGCTACCGAATCCTGCGGCTGCAGTGCGTTTACGATTCCGCGAGCCACCTTGCGGGTTTGGTCGAGGCTCTTTACCGAGCGTAGCTCGCCGCCCGTATCCATAACTATCAGAACATTTGCGGGAATTCGGCGGACGCTTCTTGCCTGATGCAGAATATTATTTTCGGTGATGACGAGGTCGCTTTCTTTTACGTCAGAAACAAACTTTCCGCCCTCGTCGTAGGCGATAACGTTCATCTTCACTTCTTCCGTGATAATGCGCACCGGGTCATCTTCCGCCTCGGGCGTAGGTGTCGGCGTCGGCTGCGAGCGTCCGCTTTGAGCCGATGCAAACACTGCGGACAAAACGATAAGAAACAGAGACAGCAGTACCCGCTTTCGACCCGAAATTCGCATAAAAATCCTCACCGCTCACTATATGATGAACGAATCAAAGCCTCGGATGCTTTTCAACGAAATTCAGAAGATTCACGGCATAATCACGAAAGCCGGGGCAAGACAATTCGTGCGGTTCCAAAAGCGATGCAGCGACGCTGGTGTCATAAGTTTGCGGCAGAAAAAAATACGGCACGCCCGAATGCGGCAGACCGGTAAGCGTAGGCGACATCGGCGACATCAGGCACTTTTGTACCACGGAAGGCGGCGGCGCAAAAACAGACCGTTTGCCGGAAAGCCTTTCGGCGATCAGATCAAAAAGCTCGGCGGTCGTAAGCGGATCGGGGTCGGCAACGGCAATTGTCTTGCCGATAGAATTCTCATCACCGGCCAGCGCGGCGATTGCATCAACTACAAAATCCACAGGAACCAGATTAAGCCGCACGTCTGCGTTTCCGACATTCACAAAACGAAGCAGCCCCGGAGCCTTTTGCAGATATTTGATCAGATAATAGATGCCGTCGTATTTCGCGGTCTCGCCGGTTTCCGAATCCCCGACAACGACCGACGGACGGAATATCGTCACCGGCAGTTCGCTTTTCAATCTATCAACCTCGATCTCGGCAAGGTACTTCGTTTCCTCGTAGTAATTTCGAAAACCGGTGTCGTGTTTCAGGTCGGTTTCCATAATTCGCCCTTTGCGCTTTCCGGCCACGTAACACGTCGAAACGTAGTTGTAACGGCGGAGTCCGGGAATCGACTTGGCAAGTTCGCCGATGTTCTTTGTCCCTCTGAGATTTACGGCATAGGCCATATCCTTTGACACAGCAAGATCGTAGGCGGCCGCAAGATGATACAGGTCGGTAGTTTCGGAGCGAATAAGGGTGTGATCGTCGTTCGAAATGCCGAGATTTATCTTCGTGATGTCTCCCTCGATCAATCCGAAATTTTCGAGCGGCGTAGCCGTCGATTTCGCAATCGACTCGACCGCCTTCATAGCCTTTTCGGTAAATTGCGGCTGTATCAGCAAAAAGAATTGAACGTCGGGGCGGGAAACGCGCGCAACCAAACGTTCTGCGATAAAGCCTGGAAAGCCTGTCATGAAGATGGTTTTGGTAAAGCTCATCGCTGTCAGTGTATCGCTATTCTAACAGGTTCTACGCGAGACAAAAACTTTTACACATGTGGAAAATCTGTGATACAGTTTCGTTATCGGAACAGCGTATTTTTGGCTATGAGTGTGGTTGAATTCGCGCAAAAAGAGGAAAGGTCCGCGGACGAATGCGAGCTGCAGTTGCCCATTTGGTCGGTAATCTCGTTCGAGCGGCGCGAGGGATCCGAAATGACTTTTCTTGATGCATCCCGGCTTATGAACGAACTCGACCGGCGTGGCGTTCCCGGCCTTTGCGTTGTCACCAACGAAGCAGCTTCGCACATCAAAACTCAAGGATAACCTTCCCGAAACTTTCGTTCGACTCCAAATATTCGTGTGCCGCCCCAACGTCACTGAACGCGAAAGTGTGGTCCACATTTGGTTTCAATATACCGTTTTCAAAAAGCGGAATGACATTCGTTAAAAAAAGTGAGACAGCCTCGGCTTTTTCAGTCGTCGAACGCGACCGCAGTATCGTGCCGATAATATTCAGCCGTTTTCTGAGAGCGAAACCAAGATCGAATATCGCCTGCGATCCCGAGGTCAGCCCGACAAGCATCAGCCGTCCTTTTGCAGCGAGGCACTGAAGATTTTGTTCGAAATAGGCCGCTCCGACAAGATCAAGCATTACATCTACACCTTTTCCGCCGGTTTTCTCAAGGATGATTTCGGCGAAATTAGCATCAACCATCAGTATCGGTTCATCGAGGCCGAATTCCATGCATCGCCCCAGCTTTTGCGCCGTCCGCGATGTCCCGAACACGCGGGTTCCGTCCGCTTTTGCAAGCTGCAATGCCGCAAGCCCTACTCCTGAACCAACCGCGTGGACCAGCAGCGTTTCCGTCTTTTGCAATTTCGCCTGGGTGTAGACAACGTCGTGCGCGGTGATAAAAGCTTCGGGAACGGCAGCGGCATCGATAAAACACAGATTGTCGGGAATTATTACAGCAAGGCTCGAATCAATTAGTAACAATTCAGCCTGGGCCTCACCGGCGGTTATGCCGAATACGCGTTCGCCCACACGGAAATTCTCTACTTTGTCGCCTATTTCAATTACCTCACCGGCAAACTCAAGACCCGGAATATTTGGAGAGTAACCGGACGGCGGCGGATAAAGGCCACGCCGTTGGAGCAGGTCGGCGCGGTTCAGCGCGGCGGCTTTTACCCGAACAAGAATCTGCGAGCCGGATGGCTTTGGCGGGTCCGGCACTTCGCGAATTTCGAGATTGCCGGAATCGCCGAATTCTTTTATGTAGACGGCTTTCATACGCGTGCCGGAGCCTCTCAGTCTGTAGTAGCTGCTATTTCGACACCGGTTCTACGTTGTTTGCCTTTAGCGAGTTACCGGTCGCGCGCTGAAGGTCGGCGATAGATTTGTTCAACTCGGTTCGGGCGCGAAGTTCGTTGCTGCGGGCGGCGGTCAATGCGGTTTGCCGCTCGAGAACGCGGTAGATGTCGGATTGACCTGAGTCCAGTTTTCGCTGCTCCGATTCGTATTGCTTCGCTGTATTTTCCCTCGCCACGGACGCGGAACGAAGCCTTGCCTCGGCCGTCCGCATGGCCTGAAGCGCGTTTCGCACCTCGGCCTGCACGGTTTGTTCGAGAGCTTCGCGTTGAACCTCCAGCCGTTCGCCTTCAACGCGTGCCCGGCCAAGCTGCGCCCGTGATGTTTTGTCGCCGAAAAGCGGCAGGTTGAATTGAATTCCGACTCGATAGGTCGGATATCTATTGGCGAAAATGCCGCTAAAAGGGTTGCCGGTCAATAGCCTCAGATTAGCCAGTTGATTTTGGCACGCCGGCGAATTCGGATCCGTTTGGCATGGCGACGGAAACGGTGAGGTGAAATTAGGATTCTGCGTTCCGCCAATCCCGGCTGTATTATAACTCGCTACAAAATCGATCTGCGGCTGGCTTTGATTTCGATAGAATTTCTGATCTACCGAATTTATGTCTTTCTGCACCTTATTGATCTCGAGTTCGGGTCTATTAAGTATCGCCGCGTCCAGGGCTTCTGTAAGCGAAATTACAGGAACTCGCATATCCACCGAATCGACCGGTATCAAGGCCTCGTTCCAAAGCGTATCGTTCCGGTTCGGCGCGATCAGATTTTTGAGCGCGTTTTCGGTTTGGTTCACGACGTTCAGCGCATCGTAAACAGCCTGCTCGTAGTTGGCAACCTGCGTTTCGGACGCAACTATGTCTATCGGTGCAAGCTGGCCTTCGTCTACCAGGCGGCGGTTGTGTTCCAGCTGGTCCTTTGCGTCCTTTACGCCGTCTCGCTGCACCTGCAGATTACGAAGCGCGTATGTCAGATCCCAATATGCCCGCTCTACGGTCGAAACTATCTCGATAGACCGTTGGCGAAACTGCGTGTCGGTCAGCGAAAGATTCCTCTTTGATATTTCTAACGACCGTCTTTGCTGGTCGATGGCGCGGCCGCGAAACAAGGGCTGAGTCAGGCTGAACCCGAGGCTGCTGTTGTACTGCGGGCTGAGGATCGAGATGGGATTATCGGTCGTCAACCGTTGGTTGTTAAAGGTTGCGTTCAGGACGGTTCCGAATCGCGGCACATAGCCCGTCAAACCTGCATTGCCAACGAATGTTCCCTGGGTCGTTGTCTGATTCGTGCTGAAAATGCTGACGTTCGGTACGGTGGATCGGTCGTAATAAGCCTGTCCCGAAAATCTCGGTTCGTATACGCCGCGGGCGGCCTGGAGATCGAATTCGGCGATCCTTATGTTCTTGCGCGTAACCTCGATATCCCTGTTGTTTTCGAGCGCGAGCGCGATCGTATCGGCAAGCGTTAAAGGTTTCTGGCTCGCCATGTCCACGCCGACGCGGCCAAGATCGGGCAAGCTGCGGTCTTCGGCCTTGTAATTAGGAGCAATCTCGGGAACACCTTTTATTTCATCCGGGGCCACGCCCGCCTTGTCCCGTCCGAACGGAGTCGGCGACGCTGCCGGTGATGGCGACCCGTCCTGCCCTAAAACCGCGCTTCCGCCAAATAAAGCGGCAATAATTATGAATAAATATAATCGCGCAAACATAATTTATAAATGGCTGTTCAGGCGTGACTTTCCGCAAAATCGCGATGTTTGTTACGCCTGTTTCACCTTCGGTGAAATGAAACAAATCTCACGATTTCCCGAAAAGCGAACTGGCTGCGGCTGCAAATCGCCGTTTTATGCCGCCGAAAAGCCAATCGGAGAATCGGTTGACATATTGAAACAGCCGCATCTCGCTAAGATCGTCGAATATCGAATAAAAAACCGGAACCGCAAGCAGCGTAAGCAGCAAACAGAGCGTCTGTCCGCCGACAACCAGAACGCCGATCGAACGATTGGTTCCGGCGCCCGCTCCGCGTGCAACGACGAGCGGGATCATGCCGGCAACCAAAGCGATCGTCGTCATAAGAATTGGCCGCAGACGGTCGCGGTTTGATTGAATAATGGCGTCGTAGCGGCTCAAGCCTTGCGACCGCAGGTTGTTCGTATGGTCTATTTGCAAAATCGCGTTCTTCTTCACAACGCCGAATAGCAGCAGCAGTCCCAGCCCCGAAAAGATGTTCACCGTCTGCCCTGCGATCAGAAGACTGACAATTCCGAACGGTATCGAAAGCGGCAGCGTAAGCAGGATCGTCACCGGGTGGATGAACGATTCGAACTGCGCCGCCAGCACGATGTACATGAAAATAAAAGAAAGCGATATGGCAAGGGCGAAATAAAACAGCGACTTCCCAAGTTCTTTCGATTGTCCGACGTAGCCCGTTCTGTATCCGGCCGGAAGATTAAGCTCTTTTACGAACTTGTCTATCTCGGCGGTAATGCTTGTCGCTGATCCGCCCGGCCGCGTGTTCGCAAGGAGCGTCACCTGACGTTGGCGGTTCGTCCGTTCGATCGAGCTAGGTCCGGTTCCGCGCGATGTGGTTACGAGGCGGTCAAGCGTCACCCAGCCCAGTTTGGTCGAGGGAACGATAAGCCGCTTTAAGCCTTCGTCGTCGGTTCGGAAATTGTTGATTGCGCGAACGCGAACTTCGTACTGATCTGTGCCTTCGTTGAACGTGGTGGCTTCCTGTCCGGCGACCAGCGTGTTCAGGGCCTGTGAAACGTCGCCGACGCGCACGCCCAGATCGGCCGCCGTGTCGCGGTCGACCGTAAGCTGAACCTCCGGCTTTCCGCTGATCAATGTCGAATCGACGTCTACCGCGTCCGGTATCGTTTTCATTTTTTCGAGGATCTTGTCCGAATATTCCTCGAGCTTTTTCAGATCTGGCCCGGCGATCAGAAACTGTACGTTTGCGTTACGGAAACCGCCGCCGGAAAAAGCCTGAACCTGCTGTACGCCGGTTCTTAGCTCGTTCGAATACGGCGCCAGCAGATCGCGAGTGTCAGACATGATCTGCTCCTGCGATTTATCGCGTTTGTCGATGTCCGCTAGTTTGACGTAGATCGTGCCGGCGTTAACGACCTGTTGCTGGCCGCCGCCGATAGTGACGAGAGTATCGGTTACGCCCGGTTTCTTTCGGATTTCCGCAGCTATCCGCTCCATTCGGAGCGATGTGGCGCCGATGCTTGAACCCTCGGGCGCGCGGACTGAAACCTCGAACTGAGATTGATCGTCGACCGGCAAAAAATTCTTGCCGACATAGGTAAACAAAGGCACTATCGATAAAAACACGAGAACGCAGAGCGTAACGATCACCCAACGGTGTGACATCGAGAACCGGAGCATGGCGGTATACGCGTTAAGGACGTAGCGGAACCAGCCCGCGTCTTTCGAAAGATGGTCGTCGCCTTTCTTGTTTCGATCGACGTTGGTTTCCAGCGTTCCACCGCCGTCAATATCGCTCTTGAAAGCTTCGTCCTCCGGCAGTTTTGTCTCTTTCCTTTTTATCAGGCGGGCGGCAAGCATCGGCGTCAACGTGAACGAAACGATAAGCGAAACCGCTACAGCGAACGACGCCGTAAGGCCGAAACTCGACATAAATCTGCCGACAATTCCCTGCATGAAACCGATAGGGACGAACACCGCCATCAGCGAAAGCGTCGTCGCAAGCACCGCGAGCCCTATCTCACGCGTGCCTTCGATTGCCGCCTGATACGGGTTCATTCCCTTTTCCTCGACGAACCGAAAGATGTTTTCGAGCACGACAATTGCGTCGTCGATAACGATGCCGACCATTAGCGTCAGCGAAAGCATCGTGATCGAGTTAAGCGTGTAGTCCATTGCGTACATCAACGCAAAGGTCGAAATTATCGAGGTCGGGATCGCCAGTGCTGCAATAAACGTCGAACGCAGGTTCCATAGGAAAAGGAACACCACTATCGACGCGAAGATCGAACCGAGAATAAGGTGCTCTTCGAGCGATGCGACCGAGTTTTCGATAAAGATCGAGTTGTCGCCGATGATCCGCATTTGAAAATTCTTCGGCAGCGTCGGCTCGATCTCTTTTAGCCGCGCCTTTATTTCCTTAGCCACGGCAACGGTGTTTTGACCCGATTGCTTGGAGACGACCAGGGTAACCGCGGGCTGGCCGTTCAATCTTGCTTCGGAGCGAATTTCCTCAGCTCCGTCTTCGGTGCGGCCAATGTCCTTGACCTTTACCTGATACTCGCCGCGTGTCGCCACGACCACATTGTCGAATTCCTTTGGGTCCTTTATTTTGCCAAGCGTTCGAACGCTGGTTTCCTTCTGCCCTTCGTCGAGCCTTCCGCTCGGAAACTCGATGTTCTGTATTCTCAGAGCGTTTGCAACTTCGGCCGGCGTTACGTTATAGGAGCGCATCTTGTCCGGATCGACCCAGATATTGATCTGCCGGTCCTGCCCGCCGATGATCGTTATCTGGCCGACGCCGTTTACCGATTCGATGCGTTCCTTGATCTTATCCTTCGCGATTTGCGTAACTTCGCGGAGCGAGGCTGGGGCGGAAACGGTTATTCTGAGAATGGGGGCCGCATCCGTATCCAGCTTCTGCACTGTCGGCTGCTCTGCTGTTGCCGGCAGATTGGGAATGACCGTCTGCACCCGATTCTCGACCTCTTGAGCCGCAACGTTTACGTCTTTTTCCAAAACAAACTGGACGAAGACCTGCGAAATGCCCTCGATGGACGAAGAACGCAGTTCGTCGATACCGCTGATGGTATTGACGGCCTCTTCTACCTTTTCGGTGATCTCTGTTTCGACCTCTTCCGGTGATGCGCCCGGATTAACGACGGTGATCGTGATGGTCGGAAAATCGATCTTTGGAAAAAGGTCGACACCCAGGCTAAGAAATGAAAATGCCCCGACAACCACGAGCGAGAGGATCAACATCGTGGCGAAAACCGGCCGCTTTACACAAACTTCTGCTAACCACTGCATATGTTATTAGTCCAATGTCAAAATCTATAGTCCAAAGTCCAAAGTCGAGACCGTTGGAATTTGTCAAATCATCTAAATTTAGCCCCGCGCAAATCGGATTGCTTTAGATACTTCATAAATCCGCCGATCAAATTACCGGTGTTATGAAGTGAATCGTAAGTAACGCGAAATTCATCTTCTGTTATGTATTGTTGATCGAGAGCAACGTAAAGCTGCGATCTTGCCTCTCCGCACGAGCCCTTTGCGATTGAAAGAAAATGTACGAATTCCTTATCACCATCTCGTTCGAAACCTTCAGCGATATTGGACATCATAGAAACTGAAGACCTTCGTATCTGATCGCGAAGACCATAATCCTTACTGAAATTGCCCGTCGAACTAACGCCATGTATCAGCTTGGTAGATTCCCTTGATAGCTTCCACGCCTCTGTATCTTCAAATCTGGTGATCTTTGCCATGTTCGATATCAATCTCCAATTTAGTTTTATCTAAAAAGTCCGGCGCACAAGGCATTGGACTTTGGACCTTGGACTTTGGACCTGGGACAAAATTATTGTCTGACAAATACCCCGTCGGTCAGCTTATCCAGATTGCTGATTGCGACCGTTTCGCCTTCGACAACGCCCTGCTTTATCTGGATCATGTCGTTTTCGAGCAGCCCGGTCTGAACAAGCATTTCACGTGCGGCTCCGTCCTTTATTACGTAAACGCTGTTGGTGTCGCCAACGGTTTTAACGGCCTTTACCGGAACCATCACGGCGGGTTCCGGCTTTGATTGCGTTATTCTTACGGTCGCAAATTGGCCCGGTTTGAGGAGGCCGTCCACGTTCTGCACTTCGGCCTCAACGATCAATGTTCTCGCAGTCGTGCTCAAACTCGGCGCGATGCGTACGATTGTCCCGGCGAATTTGCGGTCAGGATATGCGCTTGTTTGCAGTGAGATGCCTTGTCCGGTTCCCACTTTGCCGATATTCTGCTCCGCAACGTCTATCCTCATCCGCAGCGTCGAGGTTCTGACGATCGTGGCGATCTTTGTATTCGGAGCGCTCGGCGAAATATACTCGCCGACATCGGCCACTTTGTCGGATACGTAACCGCTTATAGGCGCCAGAATGGCATTATCGGCCACCGCTTTTTGGGCCTGCGCAACTTGGGCCTCCTGCGTCGCTATTGCGGCTTTCACGGCGCTTGCCGCCGCACGAGCGGATTCGTAAGCAGCCCTGGCCGTGTCGATCGCCTTAATTGCGACCGCCGCGTTAGAGCGGGCTTCGTCCAATTGCCCCAGCAATGCATCGCGTTGCGATTTACGCTGATCGTAGGTCGATTTGGAAACATCTCCGGTTTCGAGCAATCTTTCCGCTCTTCTCAATTCCTTTTCGGCAAGCTCGAGCTGAGCGGTGAACTGCTTGACCTGCGAAAAATCCTTTATCTGAAACGTTTCGCCGTCTCTCACCCCCAGCCTGGCTTGCGTCTGCCGCAAATTGGCCAGGGCCTGTTCAGCGTTAGCGTTTGCCTGATCGGCCGACTTTCGCTGTGTCTCGACCTGTGCCTTTGCCTGTTCGAGGCGGATAGCCGCGTCACGCGAGTCGAGCCTTACCAGAACGCTGCCTTTCTGCACATAGCTGCCGATGTCGAAATTGACCTCGACTATCTTTCCGGCCACGGCCGGCGCCACATCGGTTTGAGCGTCGCTTGCCAGATTTCCGGTTGCTTCGATGTATGCCGGAATCGGTATTATCACCGCCTGCGCCGTTGTCACCTCGATGCTTTCCGCAGCAGCAGTATTCGTATTTGAATTCGCGTCCGCACCCGAGCCGCAACCGGCAGCAAATATCGAGACCGAAACCGCCATTGCCATAGCCGACATGAAAAATTTCTGATTTCTCATCTTTTTACAGTTTCCCTTTTCGGGATCGAGCACTACCATCCGTGCTTTTATTTCATAACGCCGCGGAGAAGTATCTCCGCAAAATTCCTGGCTGCTTCCTCGTTCGTAATGTCGAGAAGCCGCCTGTTCTTATCCCAAAGAATGTTGTTCAACGAATGATGTATCCACATCCCAAGAAATGCCCTTACAACGATTCGCGGGTTCATTTCCCGAAAAACTCCGTCTTCCTGCCTCGTTTTTACATAATTACCCATGAACTCATATACACGGGATACGAAGTCGTTAAAGAAACGTTCCGCAAGGCCGTGTTCCTCAAGCGCCGCATAAAACATCAGCCGCATGAAACGCTCGTCATCCCTATGTTTATTCAATGCATGGATCGCAAAATTGTAAAAAACCGCCATATCATCCTTTTCGGCGATCGCGTTTTGCAAAGCTTCATTTTCCTCCCAGGGTAAACGGTCAGTTCCCTCTTCGTGCGTTTTTGCATGCAGGATCGCGCCATAAAGCTCATCCTTGGTCGCAAAATGACGGAATACCATTGCCTCCGAAACGCCGGCCGCATGGGCGATTTTCTTAGTCGTCGTCCCGCTGAATCCGTGCTGCGAAAAAAGATCCACCGCGGTTTTCAGAATCAGCTCCCGCCGCTTATCGCCGGTCATTCGTCCGGCGTGTTCACAATTAAAAAAATCCTTGATCAAATAATACTCTCCAAAGAAGCAAAAGTAAGTGCTTACTTACTGGTATATCGTAAGATTTGCATTTTGAATATTTGATGTCAAGCGCTTTTTAAAAAAATTGTTTGAATAACGATCTTTTAATGCGAAGTTAATGCTTTGGAGCCATCAGATTGCAAAAAGACACCGAACATTTCCTTGCAGAATTCGTTACAACTATATCGAGGCTTACTTCATCCGAAAGTTCGCGCTCAACGCGGTTTGGGGTAAATTTGCAGTAAGTAAAGGAGAGTTTGGAAATGTCGGAATTTGAAGCAGAAGTAAAAAAAGCGGAAAAGGAACTTGAACAAAGCCTTGTTCCGGTCGAAAACGGTTTTGATAATCAGTCGCAGGACGATGAATTTTTGGGAGATATAAAAATGCAGGCACAAGAATACGGACAGAAACTGAGCGACGCCGCCGATAAGGCAAAGGTATTTGCCGAGGAAAAAATGGCATGGGCGGGCGACAAGTTTAAGGAAATTCAGGGCAAAGATCCGAAAGAGCTTATCGAGGATGCGAAGGAATATGCCCGGCAAAAACCCGGCCAGACGATTCTTATCTCGGCTGCGATCGGTTTGGTGATCGGTTTTCTTCTCCGACGCAAATAGTTATAAATAAACATCTTTGCAATAAAAAAGGGCAGCTCTTGTCGAGTTGCCTTTTTCATTTTTTGACTAAAAAGCCGTCCTAGTTCTGTGCGTGGATAAGACGGCGGGTTTGGTCGCCAAACAGCACGTCTATCTTCTGCGTTTCCAGAACCGCGGTAACTTCGCCGTGTCCGAATGTCGAGTGCATCATTGCCTGTCCCTTTCGGTACTTGCGCGTCCGGTCGTAGGGCGAAGCCGCCTTGGACTTGCCGGCGGCAATCGAGGTTTTAACGCCGCGGTTAAATGTGCTTGCCGTTTCGCAAGCGTCACAGGTCGCTTTCGAGATCTTCCCGAGTTTCGTTACAGTTTCGATCGTGTGCGGTTGCTCTACATCACAGCCGGAACACATCATCTCGATCTTTCCGCCGGCTTCATACTTTTCTGCTTTCATAGTTCGATTTCCTTATTTCTTACCTTCGTCTCCTTCCGCCGAAGGAGCGGAAAGTTCTTTTCACCGGCTGCGCATTTTTAGCCGGCGAGACCGGAGATGACATAACGCCTCCGAAATCCGGCAGAAGCACGCGTTCAACGCTCTGGCCCGTTAGCCGTTCGATTGCCCGCAATGAGTGCTCTTCGGCATTCGTAAACAGCGTTATGGCGCGCCCTTTATTACCCGCCCGGCCCGTACGGCCGATGCGATGCACATAATCCTCGGGCGCCTCCGGTATGTCATAGTTTATCACATGTGAGACCGAATCGATATCAATTCCGCGGGCGGCAACGTCCGTTGCCACAAGGACGCGGGTTTTGCCCGATTTGAAAGAACGCAGGGCGGCCTCACGCTGTGATTGCGAGCGGTCGCCGTGAATCCGGTTAGAACGATGCGAACGAGCCTCCAGAATGTGGGCCAGCCGGTCGGCTCCGCGTTTCGTCCGCGTAAACACTAAAACGCGTTCGAAATCCTCTTTATCCAAAAGGTCGAGCAGCAGAGGCATTTTCGCCTGTTGGGCGACGGGATAGGCCTTCTGGTCGATAGTAATGGCGGCCGTTCCGCGTCGGCTGATCTCGACGTAGTGCGGATCGTCCATTATCGAAAGGGCGATCTTTTCTATGTCGTTCGAAAGCGTGGCCGAAAAAAACAAGGTTTGCCGTTTTTCCGGAAGCACCTTCACTATCCGCTTGATAGCGGGCAAAAAACCCATATCCAGCATGCGGTCAGCTTCGTCGAGCACGAGCGTGTCGATCTTTGAAAGATTCAACATTCCCTGCTCCATGAAATCCATAAGGCGTCCGGGCGTTGCGACAATTATGTTCGCGCCGCGTTGGATAGCGTCGATTTGATTCTTATAGCCCGCGCCGCCGATGATCGAAGCACATCTGATATGCTTCGGGGCAAACTGGCGGCAAGCGGCATCGGTCTGATTCGCAAGCTCGCGCGTCGGAGACAAAACAAGCACGGTCGTGCCTTTTTTCTGTCTGATGCCCAGATTCTGTAGGATCGGGAGCAGAAATGCGGCGGTCTTGCCGGTTCCGGTCTCGGCCGTTGCAATGATATTCTTGCCCTCTAAAACTAATGGAATAGCCTGTTTTTGGATGGGTGTAGGCTCAGTGTAACCCAGTCGCTCGCATCTTTCCGTCAAAAACGGCTGCAAGCCCAAATCTCTAAAATTCATTTTGTATCTAATATCTTTCTCTCAACCAAAAAACCGCGTAATCCTTGCGGCCTTATCCCCGTCGCTGAAAGCGACAATGACAATAGCCTGGGGTGAGCGAATGTAATGAACAGAACCCCAGGTCGGTGACCAAGCGGTTCCCGTCCCTGAAGGGGACGAATATCAAAACATTTGCAGTTCTATTTCAGTCTGTACAAAAATACACAAACCAATATTTGAACTCTAAACAGTTCTTCAGGATTTAATAAGAAGTTACGTTCGCGGAATGATCTTCAGTGTAACGGTTGCAAGGAAGGAACAGCGCTCGAGCGCTCAAAACTGGTTTGAGCTGCTTCTGACAGTTATAAACGAACCGTCTCTCGCTTCTATCCATTTCGCCTCAACATAGAGGCGAGTTTACCGTCGGTGAATGAGATACGGAATTATCAAATTGTGAGATTACAACATTTACGGAAAAGATGCAAGGTAATTCTAGGGTTATGCGATTGTACACGTAAAACGAATCCCTGACTCCTCAATGAACTGGAAGTCGTTTATCCACGGCACGCCCATATTGTCACAAACATTAGGAATCTTTATCCGAGTTGTATTCGCAGTTTCCTTATTTTCTTTCGTCACAACACAAGCATTTTCGTTGATTGCATGCGCGATAACCCACGGATCTGCTAATGATCTTTGTCGAATATTGTCGACCAGAAGTTTGTGCGTCGGGTTCTTTGCAAGAATCGTCCTCCAACAATTAACCACAGCTTCTGTATGCGGTAATTTAGGAATTTGGCTAGATTTCAACCATTCAGATAAATCATCGTCGGTCCGAGTAATTTCCTCAAACACCATGTGGGGTATAACAATTTGGCACTTCCTTCCAAGTCCGATTAATATATTCCAATAATCAGGGCAGAACACTGGAGAATAATAGCCTCGCCACGCTTGAATTAATACGTTTGAATCGAGGCAATATTTCTTGGAAGAGGTCATTACTTATAGAGTTGAGCTTCAAGCCCCGTAAAATTATTTACTTTCACGTTAAGCAATAAACTTGCATGAGTCGGTTCCAGAAATCCGCCACGATACGCATCTAGCACCGTTTGCGTAAATCGTCGGCCATTCTTATTTAGTTGCAGCAAATAATAGCTCGGCCCCCCTTTGCTTTCAGCTAATTTCTGCGAAGCAATTTTCTCTTCCTCCCGACTTTTGTACTCCATAAACTCTTTATCCGCTTGCTGTTTCAAACGTCGATAATCTTCCAGTCGAATTAATCTCAATTTGTAGGCTCGAACCAGGAACGCAAAGGTGCTGACACCCAAACCGCGAATAGCATTGAATACATCTGTGGACGACCGATAAACAGTATGCGAAAATGATCGAACCAATTGGGGCGGCATTAAAGCGTTGGCCGCAACCTCATTACAAAATAGTTCAACTGGGTGCAGAGCATCTTTAACACTAATTTCAGGCTCGGTCGCGTTTGATATTCCTGATTGTGCAATCCAAAGATGGGCAAGTTCATGAACCAAAGTGAATAATAACGGAGCGTCCCAATCATCTGAATTGAGAAACACAAAAGGAGCTAAAGGATCGGCAATAGCAAACCCTTGAAATTCATCCGCATCAAGTTTCAATCTGGAATGGATGAAACTCGTTCGTGACACAAAAATTCCGGCGGACTCGGCACTTTCAATCCAATGTTTCAGTGGATTTGAGTTTTTATATTTTGGCGGACGAATTTGAAGGGTGAACAAGAGGTCTTCCGCAACTTTAACCGGATCATCTTTCAATGAAAACTTCCCGACAAACCCGAGAGGACGCTCCCCGCTTGCTCGAAACTCCTCACTTAGCCACCCCTGTTTTTGCTGCATTTCGCGAATAATAAATGTCGATGCCGTTCCAAGTTCTTTAGAACCACGTTTCCTAAAGTCTTGAAGGGGCTGAAAATCGCGAGGAATTTCTAAAAGAAAGAATAATGCAAACGGTCGACGATACGATTTGGCGAGTATCTCGGCTTGTCGCATAGTTGGAAATGAAACGCCTGCTTCCCAATCTTCCAACTTCTCGGCAGAAACGGAAACCTTTGAAGCCGCATCGTCAAGTGACATTCGTGCAGTCAATCTAGCCCACTTTAAAATTTTAGGTGTAACGTAAGCTTTGTCCGGCATTTTATTCTCGAATTGCGTGATATCGGATAAGTGTCGTTAAGAAAATCAAATATGAATACTAATCCCAAACGGGCGAAATTGGGAACAGAATAACTTATAGCACGAATGGTAGGGTGGGGAATAAGTCAAACTGCGTCCTACCAATCGTTTAATACCTATCCGATCATTTTAAGAGAAATCCACTTTGCTGATACATCCCTGGGCGATTGTTTATTCCCGTCTACTTCATAATTAAGCCTCCGCATTTCGTCGGTGGAGATAGCATTGTTAAGCTTTTCAAATGTATCCCGCAAAATGTCGTAAACGTCCTTGCGTGCGATGTAGACAGCCTGATAGGGCGGGAAGTAATGTTTATTATCTTCCAATTGAAACAGGTCGAGGGCCGAGATAAGGCCGTCGGTCGAGTTGCCGGCGATAATGTCTAGCTCGCCGGATTGGAGGGCTCGATAGGTAAGCGAAAGGTCCATTTCACGCGGCTGTTTGGCGAAATTGAAGCCGTAGGCTTTTGCAAATCCGGGATAGCCGTCGGCGCGTGACATAAAATCCTGCCCAAAGCCTGCCTGCCAGTTTTGGGCGAGCGGAACAGCGTCAGAGATCGTTTTCAGATTGTTCTTACAGGCAACATCGCCGCGGACGAGTATCGCAAAATCGTTTGCAAAACCGAGCGGCGGGCTAACGGTCAGCTTAAATTGCGAGGCGTACTCAGCTTTGGTCTGGTCATAAACCTTTTGCGGATCAGTCAGCGGCGGATGTTTGAGGATTGCCGTGTACGCCGTGCCGGTATATTCGGGATAAACGTCGATCTGTCCTGAAAGCAGAGAATCTTGTGGAATATTGCCGCCGAGCTCGAACCGCCGTTCGACCGCAACGCCTTGTTTTTCAAGTAATTGAGCGAGGATCTCTGCAAGTATTATTGATTCAGTAAAATCCTTTGAACCTACTACGATCTTACGCCCGCTTACATGGCCGGGCTGTGCGTCGTTCAAATCTGAAATTTCAGATCTGAAATTCGGGAGATAGCTGAATCCGACGACTGCGGCGAGAATCGCGGCCAACGCAGATCCGACTAACTTGCGTCTGCCCGCATTCGCACGCTCGCCGATGTTGTAAGATTTCTCGATTTGGCCTAGAGCAAAATCACACAAAAGGGCTAATAATGCCGACGCCAACGCTCCGGCAACAAGCAGATTATTATCATTCTGCCGCAGGCCGCGAAATATATACGTGCCGAGGCCGCCCGCGCCGACCGCCGCCGCAACCGTCGCGACCCCGACCGAAATAACCACCGCAACCCGAATGCCTGTAAGAATTACCGGTGCGGCAAGCGGAAGTTCCACCATTCGCAGGACTTGGCCGTTGGTCATTCCCATCGCCGTCGATGCTTCCCGCACCTTCGGGTCAATGCCCAGAATTCCCGTCACCGTATTGCGAATCACCGGCAGCAAAGCGTAGAGCGCAAGCGCGATCACCGCCGTTTTCGCCCCAATGCCGCCGATGAACGGTATCGGGATCAGCAAGCCGAAAAGCGCCAGGCTCGGCACCGTCTGCATTATGTTCGCAAATCCTAGCACCGGCGTTTGCAATGATCTTATCCGCGTCAGCAAAATCCCCAGCGGCAGCCCGATCAACACCGCCAAACCGGTCGAAAGCAGCACAATGAAGATGTGCTCGCGCGTCAGCACAAGCAGCTCGGCCCAGTTTTGTTTTATGAACTCGAAAAAATTCATCCGGCTATTGTCTCTAAATATGACTTCGCGAGCGGTACGTCAGCGCTTTGGAAATCGGCGGAAGTGCCGAGAAAGACGATGCGGCCTTTTTCCATCAGTGCAATTCGCGATGCAAGAAGCATGGCTTCGCGGAGGTCGTGGGTGACGAAGACGGCGGTTTTGCCAAGATCGCGGACGAGGCGGGCGAATTCTTTTTGAAGATTCGTACGCGTGATAACGTCGAGCGCCCCGAACGGTTCGTCGAGCAGGACAATTGAAGGGTCGGCCGCTAAAGCACGGGCGACGCCGACTCGTTGGCGCTGGCCGCCGGACAGTTCGTGCGGGAAACGGGCGGCGAATTTAGCCGGTACGAGCCCGACCATTTCGAGCATCTCTTCCGTTCGAGATCTGAGCGTGGTTTCGTTTCTTTTCAGTAGTTTCAAAACAAGCGAAACATTCTCGGCAACCGTAAAGTGCGGAAACAGGCCACCTTCCTGCAGCACGTAGCCGATGTGTCTTCGCAAGTCGATAGCATCCCAATCGCTTGTCCGCTTGCCTTCGACCAGAACCTCGCCCGCAGTCGGGTCGATCAGCCGGTTAATAAGTTTCAGCGTCGTCGTCTTGCCGCAGCCGGATTCGCCGAGCAGGACGAGCACCTCGCCTTTATCAATCGATAGATTAATACCACCCAAAATGCGCGCTTCGCCGATCTCATACGAGACGGAACGAAATTCAACAATGGCGTTTAACGCTTCAGTCATCTCAAGTGTAGCGATTCTATCACTATTCCTTGCAAACCCCTAAGAAAGTATGTATATCTATTGTAGATACATTGGAGGGTGCATATGAAAGTGCAAATTCAAAAATGGGGAAACAGTCTGGCGTTGCGTATACCTAAATCGTTCGCCGTGGAAACGCGCATCGAAGAGGGTTCGACCGTCGACATGACATTAGCGAAGAACGGTATCTTGATGAGCCCAGCGGAAAAAGAAATAACGCTGGAAATTCTGCTTGCGGGTGTTACAACGGAAAACATCCACTCTGAAATTGATTTTGGGAAACCAAAGGGAAGAGAGATTTGGTAATGGCATATGTACCAAATCGCGGCGATGTTGTGTGGCTCGATTTCGATCCGCAAAGCGGTCACGAACAGGCGGGGCACCGGCCCGCTTTGGTTATTTCTCCTAGAGCCTATAATCAAAAAGTTGGCCTAGCCTTGTTCTGTCCTATCACTTCGCAGGTCAAAGGCTACCCGTTCGAAGTAATAATACCCAAAGGTTCAAAGCTGAAAGGAGTGATACTTTCCGATCAGATAAAGAGCCTTGACTGGCGGGCAAGGAAGGCGACATTGATAGCTAAATTGCCCAGCAACATTATCGAAGAGGTCCTTCAGAAGACTCGAACACTCCTCTAAACTCGCAACCCCAAATCCGCAATCGTTTTATTCCCACTCGATCGTTCCCGGTGGTTTTGAGGTAATGTCGAAAACGACGCGGTTGACGCCGCGGACTTCGCTGGTGATGCGGGACGAAACACGGGCAAGGAAGTCGTGCGGCAAGCGGGCCCAATCGGCGGTCATGCCGTCGGTCGAGGTAACAGCGCGCAAGGCGACGGTTTTTTCATAAGTGCGAAAATCGCCCATCACGCCGACCGATTGTATCGGCAGCAGCACGGCGAACGCCTGCCAGACCTCTTTATAGAGGTCGAAGTTCTTTAGCTCTTCGATGAATATTTTGTCGGCTTTTTGGAGCAGCTCGACCTTTTCTGACGTGATGTCGCCGAGAATGCGAACGCCGAGGCCGGGGCCGGGAAACGGATGCCGCTGCAAGATCTCGTCCGGAATTCCGAGGTCTTTTCCGATAAGCCGCACTTCGTCTTTGAACAATTCACGCAGCGGTTCGATCAGCTTGAGGTTCATTTTTTCGGGCAAACCGCCAACATTGTGATGCGATTTTATCGTGACGGACGAACCGCGAAGCGAGACCGATTCGATCACGTCTGGATAAAGCGTTCCCTGAACCAGCCATTTAACGTCACCGACACGTTTTGCCTCGGCGTCAAAAACATCGATGAATTTTGCGCCGATAGCTTTGCGTTTCAACTCGGGATCGACAACGTCTTTCAGCACCGAATAAAAGTCTTCGGAAGCATCTACGCCGCCGACGTTCAGGTGAAGACTGTTTTTGTAAACCTCAAGCGTGTCTTCAAATTCGCGATAGCGGAGCAGACCGTTGTTGACGAAAATGCAGTGCTGCCGCATCCCGATCGCTTCGTGGACGAGCACAGCCGCGACTGTTGAATCGACGCCGCCGCTCAAGCCGCAGACGACCTTCCCTTCCGGCCCGACGGTCTCGCGGATGCGTTCGATCTCTTCCGCAATAAAACTCGCCGGCGTCCAATCGCCTTTGCAATCACAAATTCCAAATAGAAAATTTCGAAGAACTTCTTTACCCAACGGCGTGTGCGAAACCTCGGGATGAAACTGCACGCAATAGATACCTCGGTCGTCAGATTCCATCCCGGCAACCACATCGCCAGTAGTTGCCGTTTGCCGAAAGCCGGGCGGCAGTTCTGTAACGTGATCGCCGTGGCTCATCCAAACATCCAGCTCAAATGGAAGTCCGTTAAAAAGCTTCGGTGAACCGCTCAAAATTTTTACATTCGCGTGGCCGTATTCGCGCCTCGCCGCCGGTTCGTTCTTTCCGCCAAGATCGACCGCGACCATCTGCATTCCGTAACAAATTCCCAGGATCGGCGCATTCACTGTATCGTAAAAGTCCGCCGCAACGCGCGGTGCGTCTTCGTCCGTCACGCTCGACGGCCCGCCGGAAAGTATCACCCCTTTGGGCCGCTTCGCCGCTATTTCGTCCGCCGATAAATGGAACGGATGTATCTCGCAATAAACGCCTGCCTCGCGCACCCGCCGCGCTATCAATTGCGTGTACTGCGACCCAAAATCCAGAATTATTATCAGTTCGTGCTGCAAAAAAGAATGCTCCTTATGTCAGTACCACCTGCATCAGCGGGTGGGTTCTTATGTATTGTCGGAACCGCGATCGATAGCGACCGGGTTCTTTTCGTTTGCGATATGAAGTTTCGATTATACGTGGATTCTCAGGATTATCAGAACCGGACGAATCGGCGATGGAATCTGGTTTTGCGCAGAAGTGGATGGTCGCTTCCTTCTGCGGCTCCGTAGTTCGATTTGCGGTCTCAATTATTTGACCGGTCGGCCTTGAACTTATCTAGTAACCACTCAAGCACGGCTTTCTGATCCGAGATTGTTGCTCGTCGAATCTGCATGAAAAGGTGCTTTCTGTCTGGCTTCATGGGGGCTGTATTTTGTAAGCCTTCGTTGCAATTCGAGCATACAGCTCGAAGATTATCTAGCGAATCTTCGCCGCCTTTCGACTTATCAACAATATGGCCCATCGTAAGTTGAATGGTTCTCGTTGGATTGAAAGGATCACGATCGGCTGCACCTATGCCGCACATTTGACAGGTATAACCATTTCGTTCCAAAACCCTAGCCTTTGTTTCCTTTGAGATATTACGAGCAAATGCAGGAAGCCGCTGGTCCGTTTCCAACAGATACTGACCAGGCTTCAGGTCTGATCGATCCTTATGGGTAAGTATTTGGTAGCCCTGTTCATTGCGTAACTCACGAACCCGACGAGCCCATTCGACTGCACCACCGCTGGCTTTTTGTATATCTTTCGATTCTAGGATCTTGCCAATGTTTCCTAAAAGATAATCGAGGATTAGTTTCTTTGATCCTGGTTTCGCAGACATATTCGAGACAAGTTGTGTTTTTTTAAGAGGCCTTCGACAGGATTAGATCAGGTTGAATACTTTGCGTTCTCGTTTCGCCAATAAGCGCGTACGCCGGATTTATCTCTATCAAAATTGACTTGCGTTGTAATTCACCCGCTGCGACGCCAGTAGTTCCTGAACCACCAAATGGGTCAAGAACTGTGTCAAGCGGCCGAGAACCCAGCAAAATACAGCGGCGTGCCAACTCGCGTGGAAATGTAGCGGGGTGTCCGTTACCCGATGGATCTGGACCGAGCAACCAGTAATTGCGCAAATTGGCTCCAGTCGGTTCGCGGAAGCCGTCTGGATTATAGTAATAGGTTGGTGATTTTGTAAGGAGAAAAATCTCTTCTGTTGCAGTTGTCGGCCTGTTCTTCACACTTTCCGGCATAGCCGTTCTCTTAATCCACGTGATTCGTGATCGGAGATACCAACCATCGGCCTGTAGGGCAAATGCGACCCTCCAAGGCAAACCCATCAAATCTCTGTCCTTTAAGCTCCATACATCTGGAACCTTGCAGTTGCGCTTTTGAATCAGCTTTTTTGTATTACCAACAATCGCATTCGGTCCATGGTTGCCCGTGCCGCCATTTCTCGCATATCCGTCGCCAACATTGAGCCAAACTGTTCCGTCGGAACGCAATACACGCCTAACCTCCCGAAAAATGCCGACGAGATTCTCTACATACAATTCGGGTGAATCTTCGGCTCCAATCTGAGAATCATGATCGTAATCACGTAGGCCCCAATATGGAGGTGAGGTTACACAACATTGGATAGAATTGGCATCCAATGTCGGAAGGATTTTAAGGCTATCGCCGACTAGAACTTTCGAGTCAATCATGCTGTCGTGTACACGTCTAGTTTACCAAAGCCAACTGCCTTAATCACAATCCGCGAATAGGTCCCAGGTGTTATAACCTAGTCATCGTGGTCGATCAGAGTGGCGACTCTCTCGCCAAAAGAAGAGTCATCCGATGCGGTCATATCGTATTCAAATTGTCTAGCCCTTTCTATTGCTTCAAATTCATCCTCGGCTTCAAGGTCAATATAATGAATTCTGGATTCGAGCCAAGAAACGCGATATTTGGACATCACACATTCTCTCCAAAAACACTAGTCCGCCGAAAATCCTTCCTTGTATTTTACCCATCTATAAACTGGCGCAGTCTTATTCGTCTGAAAGCTGACGATCTGCCGATTCAGATTCAAAGCGGTCTCAAATCTGTCTGCGAAACGATCAAAGAGCTTTTGCCTCTCGGTTGGGAAGAGTCTAACCGCATGTGCAGATTGGAGATTCGGCATTCTGTTTGAAAAGGAATCAAGACTCATTGAAGGCTTAACACTCATTATAGAGTCAGTCGAACTCAAAAGAAACTCGCGATGTAAACACTCTTACCTATGAGAACGAAAATGTAGCATGAAAGAGTAGAAAATCAGAATCGACGGCTTACCTTGCAAATCGTGCAAATCGTGCAAATCGTTCCAATTGCCGCATTTCGCGCCAATTGCTATTTAAATGCGCGGCGGTTCGGTTCAAGATCGAAGCGTGAGCGAAAAAGAACAATTTGATGACGAACTTGAAGATGACGATGAGTTTTTTGACGACGAGGCCGAGGCCGGGGAAAGGTATCCGTTTCTTTTCGACGACGAAGCGGGCGGCGACGAACCGGATTTGGGTCAAGGCGAAGTTCAAGTGCCGGTTCCGGTTGAAACGCGCGGCAATTCCGACGAGAAGAGCGAACATGACGGCCCGAATTATCATTATCTGAGTTCGCTGTCGGATGAACTGCTTCCCGGCCTCGATTTCTACCGCTTTGACAACCTGTTCTCCGCAAAACCGGCGAGAGCATTCTTCGATAACGAGCCTTCAACGGATATGCATGAGCGGTTATTTGCGAACTACTGGCGTGTCGGTGAAATTGCGATTCTTTTTGCCGACACCGGCACGGGCAAGAGCTTGTTGGCGGTACAGATCGCCCAAGCGATCGCGTCGGGTTCTGCATTCAAGCCGTTCGAGGTTGACGCACCTGCGCAACGCGTTGTCTATTTCGACCTTGAGCTTTCCGACAGTCAATTCGACAGACGATATTCATCGAATGACAAAGCGTTTCCGGCCAAATTTCCGTTCCATGTGAATTTCATCCGCTGTCCGCCGCGCGAGATCGACGAACTGCCGCACGGTTTTCACGACTACACCGCGTTCCTGACCACATCGATTGTTGAGTTTATCGAATTTTCAGGAGCGAAGGTCGTAATTATCGACAACATCACCTGGCTTAATAACTCGTCGCAGATCGGCAATTCCGCCGCCCGCGTGATGAAAGCGCTTCATCGGCTAAAGAAAAGGCTCGGCCTTTCTATCCTCGTTCTGGCTCACACGCCGAAACGCTTTCTGCATTCGGCAATGACGATAAACGATCTGCAGGGATCGAAAATGCTGGCAAACTTTGCCGACAGCATTTTCGCAATGGGCACATCGCGTCGCGGCACCGACATTCGTTATTTGAAAGCGGTCAAACATCGCAGCACGGCCGCGCGCGGCTCGGAAACCGAGGTCGCGACCATTAGGCTTGGGAAAGATCAGTGCTTTCTCGGATTCACGTTCGAAGGTTACGTTGATGAAGGCGAGCACACCGCCCGTCTGAAAGGTGAACCGGACGCAGAGCGGCTTGCGCTCATTAAACTCGCAGTGGAGCTTGCCGAAAAGGGACTAACACAGCGGCAAATTGCGAAGGATCTGGGCGTCTCTGCGGCAACTGTCAATAGGTGTCTTAACGCCTTAAAGGAATGATCTGTTTCATGGAAACGTATGTCCAGCACGCTGAAACGAAACAAACAAGTCGTTTGTTTTCAACACGAACTACCGGTTTTCTTTGTATGCTGAAACGCATCTTTAACGATCTTTTCGAGAACTTTTTCGTCGATGTCAGAAAGACGTTTGATGTAGAGGCAGCTTACACTTGTGGAGTGTTTGCCGAGTTTTTCGAGCAAAGCTGGCTGCTTTGGCGAACCGCAAATGACGTACAGCGTCATATTCTGTTTGCGAGGCGAAAAGCCGACGATCGGCCAATCAAGCTTTCGGCCGTCAGGATAGGCAAGAATCTGTTTGCCGAACCCGACGATCGCCGGTCCCCACATTTTCGGTTCCAGACCGGTCGCTTTCTTATACATTTCGAGAACGCGAAATCCGTCCTCTCGCCGTTCGGTGTTTTCGATCGATTTCAGAAAATCCTCGACACTTGCATCCGTTTCGCGGGTTTTAGGTTCGTTCTTTGCCATAGTGGGGCGATTATATGCCAAAAAGCTGTTGTCAGGCTATGTGCAAGCCGTTGGTTCGGAGTTCGTTCATCTTTTAAGGCTTGCAGTTCGGCCAAACTTGAAAACAACAATTTGACGCTTCAATTGGAATTTCGTGATATAGTTCGCGCGATTTACTGTAAGGGAGGGCAAGGATGAGGAACAACCATAGTCCGCGTATATCGACATTTGTCAGCAGCTTTATTCTTGTTGCCGCAATAGCCGCGACCGTTCAAACGGCAAACGCGCAGGAGTACGGCGGCAGCATTGTCACCTTTCATAACAAGGACACAAAAACCGTCAAAGTATGCATTTACGGCGGATTGGCTCAATTATATCCGCTGGCGGAAAAATGCATGACTCTCAAACCGGGCGAAAGGGAAAGATGGGATCACAAAGGCCGCCGACACTTCACCGTATATGTTTTCGAACCGGCTTTGATCGATGAGCTTCGCTGCAAACAAACTCCTCCTAACGATCCGGCTTATGTCGAAATTCTTCCAAAAGGCTCGCGAAGTTGCGTGAAAACAACTGAGCGTCTAGATGGTCCTAAGCCTGACCCAAATCGCCCGCCAGACGTGTCGCGTTCCGATAACATGCTCGCTGTTTGCAACTTATCGAGTCAAGAGCCCCTGCATTTTGCGATCACCTATGCGACTGGACAGTCAGGCTATTTCACCGAAGGCTGGTGGCGGCTTATCAAAAACCAATGCCTGGAGATCAATCTCGAAGACCTTTGGTATAAACAAAAACTGCCGCCCCATTATCGCTTCAAGACATATATTTATGCCGAGACCGAAGGCAAGTTCGGCGGGGCTGTCAAAAAGGTTTGGGAAGGTGACGATCCAAAATTCGCCTTCTGCATCAATGACGAAAAGAAGAAGCAGTTCGGCAATAAGCATCAGGATGCAAGCGACGGCGCCCTTGTTTGGGAATCAGATTGCACCACAGCCAACGGCAAGCGAATGGTAAAGATGTGGCCCATTACCGTTCCAAAACTCGGCGACCCGTGGAAATGGAACTTCTGAGGCGTCAATATGCTTTGCTCACGTCGCGTCCATGCGGGTTTTAAGGTAGTCCTTGACTACCATCGTTGCCTTGCAGTCGTCTTCATTATACTCAAGCACGCGGTTCAGCAACGCCTCATTTTCGTTCGTAAGATACTCGTTGAACCACTGTATCGAAAGAGCTCCGGACGGCGTTTCGTCTCGCCATTTGAATCCGAGATTCTGCGCGATTGCCTTGATCCCGTAGCTGCCGAGCGGCCAATCGGTCATTTTGGTGACGACAGAATAAAGATCGATCGTGTTCGGATGGTCAAACATAGCTTCAAGTTCTTCTTCGGTTATTACATCGGGGAACTTTCGCCGCAAACGCCGATAGCTCGATTTCTCGTAAGAAGAATAGTAATAGACCGCCATATCGGCAGGATCAAAAGAACGGATGAACGCAATGGCATTGGCCCACGCGTTTCTTTCAGCTTCGGGCAAAATTTCACGGGCAGTAAATTCGACAAAGCGTTCGCCTC
>JBQTJB010000007.1:0-2227 GCA_052387555.1 Blastocatellia bacterium
GGAAGAGATTTGCCACGTATTTCTCGGACACAAACCGAGCCGTTTGGCGATCGAGAAACGAGATAAGGACGGCCGGATTATTGCCCGCGATTATAACCACGAGATCGAGGAAGAAGCTTATGCCACCGGAGCTGCGGCTCTTGTTCCATACCGCTCGCTTCGCGATTTTGTTGAATCCGGGAAGACCTCGGCCCAGATCGCACGACACTTTAACGTGAGCCGTGCATTGGTCGAGTATCGAATAAAAGTTTCCCGGCTTTGGGATTCGTACAAGGAAAACGTATTCAATCCATCTAAATAGATGAGCGACGCAGCGGAACAAACAACCTCACAGGACACGCAGCTTTCGACTGTCGATAAGCTGCGGCTGCTGCTCGACATCACAAAGAAGATCAGCAGTTCGCTAGACCTCGACGAGGTTCTGAATCTAGTGATGGACACGCTCGGGTCGCTGTTGCCGTACGATGCGGCGGGCATTTACCTGATCGAGTACAGTGATGTTGACGGTGACCCGTACATCTTTAAATCAAAGGTGATACGTGGGTACGAAATCAGTTTCGAGCTTATAGAGCCGCGTTTGCGAATGGGCGAAGGATTTCTCGGCCACGTTGCGCTAACCGGAAAGCCGATCATTTCGCCCGACGTAAGCCAGGATTCGCGATACTTCGCTGCAAGAAAACGAACCAGGTCGGAAATGGTCGCCCCGATCATCTCGAATGATAAGGTCATCGGCGCATTTGATCTAGAAAGCGACAGCCTGAACGCCTACACCGAAGACGACCTTTCGGTACTACAACTTCTTACTTCACAGGTCGCGATCATTATAGAAAAGGTCGAGCTTCACGAACAAGCAGTCGAAAAGAAACGCATCGAAGCTCAGCTGGAAATTGCTCGACAGGTACAATTGACCTTGTTGCCGGATGACGACCCCGTTCTTCAGAACTTTGACGTCAGCGCGTACATTTTCCCGACAGAGGAAGTTTCAGGCGATTATTATGACTGGGTCGAGATTTTCGACGACCAGATCGGGATCGTAGTTGCAGATGCGGTCGGAAAGGGCATTCCTGCGGCTCTGCTGATGTCTTTTTTGCGCGCAAGCCTTCGTGCAGGTGTGCAGATCGGTTATGCGCCGCATATCGCGCTCTCAAAAGTAAATAATCTGCTTTGGGACTCGACGGAAGACCATCAATTCATTACTGCGATCTATGGAATTCTCGACGAAACCAACCGCACATTCGTTTACTCAAACGCAGGCCATAACCCGCCGCTGCTGATAAAAGCAGACGGCGACTACCGATTTGTCGAATACGGTGACACGCCGCTCGGGATGTTTTACGATGCACGTTATCATCAGCATTTCATTCGATTTGAGCGGGGCCAAACGATGGTCATCTACACGGATGGGATTACCGAGGCAGCCAGTGAAAAAGGTGAGGAATACGGAGAAGAACGGCTTGCCAAGAGTGTGCTTGCCGGACTCGACCTGCCCGCCAAGAAAATTATCGATCACATACGCAAAGACGTGGCGGATTTTACCGGGCGAAAGTTCCTCGATGACGACGGGACGCTCTTCATAGTAAAGGCGAGATGAAAGGGAGAAGAGGGAAAAAGGGGAAAAGGGGAAAAGCTGGGAGGTTGGAATTTAATAATGGATGATACGTCGAACGACATTCCAAAAAGAAAAGTTGAGTGTTTCGAAGATCTTTTCGTCTGGCAAAAAGCAGTTGAGTTTGCAAAAGAGATTTATTTGATTTCCGAAAGAAAAGGACTCAAGACGGATTTTGGGTTGCGGAACCAAATTCGCAACGCTGCCGTTTCGATATCTACAAATATTGCTGAGGGTTTTGAACGACGATCCCGAAAAGAATATCTAAACTTCCTGAATATTGCCAAGGCTTCAGCCGGTGAGGTCAGAAGTCTTCTGTACGTTGCGTTTCTCATCGGTTATATCGATTCCGAAGAACATGTTGTTTTATAGAGAAAAGGCGAGGTTTCTAAGCGGCTTTCTTTCTAATTACATGTCTTCGATTTCAAGGTCGATTCCTTCACGCTATATTTCCCCCTTTTTTCCCTAAAAAAACGCGGCGGCTCTCGATTGCCCGATCACCTTCCGCGTTCCTTCAGTTGATTGTGAACTTTGTTTTTCGCCTTTACTTTCCTGAGGGCTTTCACATTCTCTTTAGTGTGCTTTTAATGACAGGTGCAGATTGTCTCCGCCCGGCACGAC
>JBQTJB010000008.1:0-23152 GCA_052387555.1 Blastocatellia bacterium
ATTTTAAGAAGGCGATAGCAATCGCACCTGATTTTGCAAGAGCATACGCCGGTCTCGCAGACTCGTACATTATGCTCACCGAGATGGGGCCGAAGCCGCCGCACGAAGCGATGCCTAAAGCAAAAGAGGCTGCGTTGAAGGCTCTTTCACTGGACGCGGATTTGGGCGAAGCACACGCTTCGCTGGGAATGATCCTGCAGGACTACGACTACAATTTCGCCGCTGCCGAGCATGAGTTTCGGCGAGCAATCGAGCTTACCCCGAACAATCCGATACCGAGGCAATCGTACGGCATTTTGTTGACTGAGCTTGAACGCCATGACGAAGCTAAAGTTCAGTTTCAAAAAATGTTGGAGGTCGATCCGCTGTCTGTTGTCGGCAATTGGATCTATAGCTTTTGTTTATTCCTGTCCCGCAGGTTCGACGACGCGCTCGACCGAGCAAAAACGACACTTGAACTCGACCCGAGCTTTGGCGTTGCTTATTTGAGCCTCGCATTTGCGTACCAGATGAAAGGCGAGTACGCCGCTAGCGTCGATGCATATTGCAAATGCAGCGAGGTTATGGGCTTGCCTGAAAACGCCGCGTACATACGTGAAAATTTCGCAGGGGGTTGGGCTGCATTTTTGCAGGCTATGACGAGCCCTAATCGGCCAATGACATTCTCATCCTACATCGTTGCCGTATTCTTTGCCACGCTCGGCGACAAGGACGGAGCATTTGCCGAGCTCGAAGCATCTTTCGAAAAACGCGAATCGCATATCGTAATGGTGAAAGCCGATCCACGGTTTGACAGCCTTCGCGGCGACCCGCGTTTTACCGAGCTTTTACGAAAGATTGGCTTTCCGGGATAGAAGCTATGGATCACGCCACAAAAATGCCGGAGATACGGGAGATAAATGATGACGAATACGATTTCCTGACAGATATGCTGCGTGAAGCGGTTTTCTATCCTGACCCGTTGAAGATGCCAGAAAAGATGATCGAGCTTGAACCGGTGTTCACAAACTATTTCGATAACTTCGGCCGGGCCGGCGACTTCGCATTTGTTTTGGTTATTGACGCCCGATTGAGCGGCGCGGTTTGGACGCGTCTTTACACCGAAGAAAGCCATTATTACGGTTTTGTGGACGAAAAAACACCAGAGTTGGGAATTGCAGTCAAGAAGGAATGGCGAGATCGTGGTTTTGGAAGATTGATGATCGAGAAGTTAATTGAAAAACTTTCCAACGAGGGCTTCGCGCAGGTTTCACTCAGCGTTGATAAGCGTAATCGAGCCGTAAAGCTTTACGAACGAATGGATTTTCGCATTTTTTCTGAAAGCGAAAATTCTTGTACTATGGTCAAATCGACTGAAAAGCAATGACCGAAACTATCCAACACTCTGATGGACGAGTTGAGCTAAATGCCGACGCGGAAGAGAGTATCCGCTCATCCGCGCTTTATAACGATGACTTAGCGCCGGTGCCGGTCGCGAAACGCAACTGGACGACGTACAACTACGCGGCGTTGTGGATATCGATGGCGCATTGCATACCAACGTACATGATGGCGTCGGGGCTGATCTCGGCGGGCATGAACTGGTGGCAGGCGTTGTTTACGATCTTGCTCGGCAACGTCATCGTTCTTGCGCCGATATTGCTCAATTCGCATCCCGGTACGAAGTACGGAATTCCGTTTCCGGTTTTTGCCCGGGCGGCTTATGGCACATTCGGGTCGAACCTTCCGGCATTGATGCGTGCGCTAGTCGCGTGCGGATGGTTTGGCATTCAGGCTTGGATAGGCGGACAGGCGCTGCACACCCTTTTCAGTGCAATTTTACCAGGATGGCACATGTCTGGCTCCGACATTAACTATAGCGGAGGTCATACCCTAACCGAATGGATCTCGTTCCTCATCTTTTGGGCGATGAATATTTTGATCATTTATCGCGGGATGGATCTGCTGCGGATCGTCGAAAATTGGGCTGCTCCGTATGTTTTGATAATGACCGGATTATTGCTTGCGTGGATTTTGTATCAAGCTGGCGGCGTCGGTTTCCTCTTGAACGAACCAGGCAAGTTTCAAACCTTTGGCGAGTTTTTCCCGATCTTTATCCCAAGCCTGACAGCGATGATCGGATTTTGGGCGACGCTTAGTTTGAACATGCCGGACTTCACACGCTTTGGAAAAAGCCAGCGCGAACAGGCCGTCGGACAGACGGTTGCACTGCCGACGACGATGGTCGTATTTGCAGCGATGGGCATTTTGATCACCTCGGCAGCATTGATCGTATTTCCGAAAATGAATCCGGCCGATGCGTGGGATCCGGTCAAACTGGTCGGCCAATTCTCACAGCCTGTAGTCGTTGCGATATCAATGTTTACAGTTGTGGTAGCTACGCTTTCGGTCAACATCGCCGCCAACGTCGTGTCGCCCGCAAACGATTTTGCAAATGCGTTTCCGCGGTTAATTTCGTTTCGGACAGGCGGGCTGATCACCGGCATTATCGGCATACTGATGATGCCTTGGAAATTGCTTGCCGACCCGAGCGGCTATATTTTTGGCTGGCTTGTAGGGTATTCGGGAGGACTTGGTTCAATTGCAGGCGTCCTGATTGCAGACTATTGGCTTGTAAGGCGAAAGAACCTTAATCTTGGCGATCTGTACCGCAGTAATGGAATCTACGGCAGCTGGAATTGGAGGGCTGTCTTTGCCACGCTTTTGGGTTGCTTTTTCGCGTGGATAGGGTTGATAATTCCTACGTTTCGAGCGCTCTACGACTATGCGTGGTTCGTCGGGTTTGGCGTTGCATTTTTTGTTCATTGGGGATTGATGGTCGTTTGGCCGCCAAAAAAACTTTAACCACAGAGACCACAGAGACCACAGATTTGGTTTAGGCATATCCTCACTATTTCTCAGTGTTCTCTATGGAAGAACCTTCTTATGTCAAGAATTATCAAATGCGGCCTGATACAGGCACACAACCAGGCATCGGCCGACGCCCCGATCGAAGAGATCAAGAAAGCGAACCTCGACCATCAGATGAAGTTCATCGAGGAGGCCGCGAAACAAGGCGTGCAGATGCTTTGCTTTCAGGAGATTTTCACGACGCCTTATTTCTGCGCTGAACAGCAAACCCGTTGGTACGAAGCGGTCGAAAAAGTGCCGGACGGCCCGACCGTAAAGCTGATGCAGGACGTCGCGAAGCAGCACGGCATGGTTATGGTCGTGCCGATCTATGAGGAAGAACAGACGGGCATTTATTACAACTCTGCTGCGGTGATCGACGCCGACGGGAAATATCTGGGTAAATACCGCAAGACGCACATCCCTCACGTCGCCCCCGGCTTTTGGGAGAAGTTTTATTTCCGTCCGGGCAACCTCGGTTATCCGTGTTTTGATACGGCGTTTGCCCGCATCGGCGTTTATATTTGCTACGACCGGCACTTTCCGGAAGGAGCTCGGTGTTTGGGATTGAACGGAGCGGAAATAATCTTCAATCCGTCGGCAACCGTCGCCGGGCTGTCAGAATATCTGTGGAAACTCGAACAGCCTGCACACGCCGTCGCCAACGGATATTTTGTCGGGGCGATCAATCGCGTCGGGACCGAAGCCCCGTGGAACATCGGCGAATTTTACGGCCAAAGCTATTTCTGCGATCCTCGCGGCCAGATGCTCGCCGTTGGCACTCGAGATCAGGATGAGTTGATCGTCGCTGATCTCGATATGGACAAGATCCGCGAGGTGCGCAACACGTGGCAATTCTTCCGCGACCGCCGGCCGGATCTTTACGAGCCAATAGTTGCCGATTAGTCGATGCGAGAAACCGTTTACATTGAAACGACCGTCGTCAGCTACCTCACGGCTTGGCTGAGCCGCGATCTTATTCGAGCCGCACATCAGCAGATAACACAGGAATGGTGGAACAATCGACGCTCGGATTTTGAACTTTACGCATCAGAATTTGTCATCAACGAAGTTTCAGCCGGTGATTCTCTGGCGGCTGAGAAGCGATTATCGGTCTTGACGGATATCCCACTGCTGGATGTAACTCATGAAGTTGAATACTTAGCCGAGAGATTAGTGACGAATAAAGCCGTTCCGACTAAAGCAGCGACAGATGCTCTTCACATCGCCGTCGCAACGATTCACAACATCGACTATCTGTTAAGCTGGAACTGCAAACATATTGCGAATGCTGAAATGCGATCCGCAATAGATAGGTGTTTGTGAGGACCAAGGCCTCAAGTGTCCGAAAATATGCACACCTGAGGAACTGCTGGGAGGGGGATATGATCTGGAAGGATGAAATTGTTGATGAGGTCCGAAGAGTTCGTGAAGAGCACGCGGCAAAGTTCGATTTCGATATATCAAAGATTTGTGAGGATATTCGGAAAAAACAAAAAGACTCGGGGCGAAAAATTGTTTCTCGAATTCAAAAGCAAAACGACCGCACCGGAGACAGCCCGCGTAAATCCGCATAAAATCTCGAGACAATAACAACAGCTCCACAATGCAGAATCACAACTACACGAGCCTCGACGTCGCCCAGATCGAGCAAAATTTCGCCGACATAAATCCGGCAATGACGCAGGCCGAGGCGTTGGCGGAGGCGAACCGGTGTTTGTACTGCTACGACGCTCCGTGTACGCGTGCATGTCCGACGCACATCGACGTGCCGTCGTTTATCAAAAAGATCGCGAGCAGCAATGTGATGGGATCGGCGCGTGTGATCTTTGACGCGAACCCGATCGGGGCGACGTGCGCTCGTGTTTGTCCGGTCGAGGTGTTGTGCGAGGGTGCGTGCGTCGAGAAAACCTTGGTGCAGAAACCGATCGAGATCGGTCGTTTGCAGCGATATGCGACCGATCACGCGATGGCGAGCGAAAAGCAAATCTTCACTAAAGGCGATTCGAATGGAAAGTCGGTCGGCATTGTCGGGTCGGGTCCGGCCGGGCTTTCATGTGCGGCTTTTCTCGTCCGGCTCGGCTATGACGTGACCGTTTACGAACGCAAACCGAAACCCGGCGGCCTCGATACTTACGGAATGGCCGAGTACAAGATGCAGCAATCGATCTCGCTAGCCGAAGCCGAACAAATAGCGGCGATGGGCGTGAAGTTTTTGCTCAACACCGAGATCGGCGCCAAAAGCTCCCCTCCTTACGAAGGAGGGGTGGACGCCGCTTCGGCGGACGGGGTGGTTCTCTCGCCCGATGAATCAAACGGCCAAACTGTTGAATTCTCCGACCTCGAAACCTGGCACGACGCCGTCTTTCTCGCCACCGGCCTTGGCGATACAAACAAACTAAACATCCCCGGCGAAGAGTTGGACGGAGTTTATGATGCTCTTTATTTTATAGAAAAAATAAAAACGCGAGACTGGATGAACATTCCGCTCGGCAAAACCGTCGTGGTGATAGGTGCCGGAAACACAGCGATCGATGCCGTAACACAGGCCAAACGCCTCGGAGCCGAAAAAGTTGTAATGGTCTATCGCCGCACGGAGAAAGACGCGTCTGCCTATGATTACGAATTGGAACTCGCCAAAAAAGACGGCGTCGAATTCGTCTGGCAAGCCGCGCCGATCGGCATTTTGTCTGACTCCGATTATACGCACGTGACGGGATTGCAGTGTGAAAAGACCGACGGCTCGCTTAAGCTTTTCGACATATCGTGCGACATGGTAATCAAAGCCGTCGGCCAGCAAAAAATGCTGCACTTTTTCGAAGCCGTCGCCGGAATCGAAACAGACGAAAAAGGCCGCGTCGTCGTAAACGATCAAATGCAAACTTCAAACCCAAAGATCTTCGCCGGCGGCGACTGTGCAAACGGTGGAAAAGAAGCCGTCGACGCCGCCCAAATGGGCAAACACGCCGCAATGGGCATTCACGAAACGCTGACAGGGGAAAGGGTCGAGTTCGCTGGGGCAATTTTACGCGCCCCGCCTAAGGCTCCAGTCGATCCAAATCCGCATTAATTGCAAGGAGACACAATTTTGGTTGAATCAAACGCACAACAACCCGCTCCGTTTAGTTTGCCGCCACAGGCTTTGTTATTGCAGATGGGCCTTGGGGCTCTTGTCGGCCAGGCACTCGGTGTTGCCGCCGAACTCTCGATCGCCGATCACCTGAACGACGGGCCGAGATCAATCTCAGATCTGGCCGATACGTTAGGGGTACACGAGCGTTCGGTTTATCGTGTGATGCGGAGCCTCGCGTCGGTCGGCATTTTCACCGAGGTAGGCGAACGGACCTTTGCGAACACCCCGCTTTCCGAGACGATGAGATCGGACGTGCCCGGTTCGATGCGCGGAACTCTAAGATTTATGGCGCGCCCGTGGCACTATCAGGTGTGGGGCAATATGCTCGAGGCTGTCGTGACTGGCGAGACCGCTTGGAACCGCACGTACGACGAAAAGCTTTTCGAGTGGTTTGGCGAACACTCAGAGGAAGGTGAGATATTTAATCAAGCGATGACCGAGATCAGTGCGATGGCGGCACCCGTCGTCGTTGCGGCTTACGATTTTACGGGTATCGATACTCTTGCGGATATCGCGGGCGGCCACGGCTTACTGTTGTCACAGATATTACGGGCTAATCCTGCGATGAAAGGCATATTGTTTGATATGGACCACGTCATTGCCGGAGCGGGCGAGATGTTGGAAATTAAGGGAGTTGCGGATCGCGTTCAAGCGGTCTCAGGTGATTTTTTTGTCGAGGTCCCGGCGGCGGACGCTTACATAATGAAGCACATTATCCACGACTGGGATGATGAACGGGCAATAACTATCTTAAAGTCGATCCACCGTGCCATGAACGGCGATGGACATGTGCTGCTGGTGGAAATGGTCGTGCCTGAGGGGGATGAACCACATCCAAGCAAGATTCTGGATCTCGAAATGCTAACTTTGCCGGGTGGCACAGAGCGTACCGAAAAAGAGTATGTACAACTTGTTGCCGCTGCGGGATTCAAACTTAACCGGATCGTCCCGACTCAGTCGGCATTCAGCATCATTGAGGCGGTGAAGGCATAAAATCATGGCGGATCTAACTACAAATTTCGCAGGAATCAAATCTCCCAATCCGTTTTGGCTCGCGAGCGCGCCGCCGACGAATATGGGGTCGATGGTGGAGCGGGCGTTTGACGCCGGTTGGGGCGGGGCGGTCTGGAAGACGCTTGGCGAGCCGATCGTCAATGTTTCGTCGCGTCTGGCGGCGCTCGATCACGGCGCGCTGCGAATGATAGGGCTGAATAATATCGAACTTATAACCGACAGGCCGCTTGACGTTAATCTCAAAGAGATCACCGCGTGCAAAAAGAAATATCCGGACCACGCCGTCATCGTTTCGCTGATGGTCGAATCGAAAAGGGAAGCGTGGCATGAGATCGTCAAAAGATCGCAAGATACAGGAGCGGATGGTTTCGAACTAAACTTTGGCTGCCCGCACGGCATGTCGGAACGCGGAATGGGTGCGGCGATGGGGCAGGTTCCCGAATACACCTGCATGGTCACGGAATGGGTCAAGGAAGTTTCCGATCTTCCTGTCATCGTAAAACTCACGCCGAATGTCACGCACATTGTTCCGCCCGGCCACGCGGCACAAAAGGGCGGTGCCGACGCAGTTTCGCTCATCAATACGATCAACTCGGTAATGGGCGTAGATGTGGACACGATGATTCCTTATCCGAACGTTAACGGCATGGCTGCCCACGGCGGTTATTGCGGAACAGCGGTCAAACCGATCGCGTTGAACATGGTTTCGGAACTCGCACGCGACGCGGAGTTCAATATCCCAATCAGTGGAATCGGCGGCATCAACACATGGCGCGACGCGGTTGAATTTCTACTCCTCGGTGCGGGCAATGTGCAGGTCTGCACCGCAGTAATGCATTACGGCTACCGCATCGTCGAAGACATGATCGACGGCCTCAACAATTATCTTGACGACAAAGGCTTTGCAAGCGTCAACGACATCATTGGCAAATCCGTCAGCCGCGTGACCGATTGGGGCAATCTCGACCTCAACTACGACGTCAAGGCGCGCGTCAACGAAGAAAACTGCATCCGCTGCAACCTTTGCTACGTCGCCTGCGAAGACGGCGCGCATCAGTCGTTCGAATTTGTCGAGTCGAACGGGCATCGCTACCCACGCGTCATCGAAGCCGAATGCGTCGGCTGCAACCTTTGCGCGCTCGTCTGTCCCTCACCCGGAGCCATTTCGATGATTCGCGTCGATGGCGGCGGCCTGACACAAAGCTGGCGTGAGCGACAAAATACTAGTCAGCAATAATATTTGATTATAAATATGAACATTTTAATAAAAGCTTCTGCAACCGTATCGCTCCTGGTTTTTGCATCGTTGATTTCAGTTGGACAACCAACGGCGAAACACGGGCCGAAATTCGATATGGCTGATTTCACTAAGAAATTCGAAGTCGTCGAATGGCTGGTTGAATATGACAATGTAGCGTGGAAAACGACCGACGCTCTGATGGCTCAGGACAAAACGGAGATTGCCAAGTTAGGTGCCGAATGGTTTTGCTTTCAGGATAAGGATAAGGTTTGGCACGCAGTGTATGGGAAATTGGCGGGGGATAAATACGAACTTGTATTTCACTTTGTTATGGACTCGGCATCGAAGATCAACCTAACGACAGAAAAGATCGATAAGGCATTTCTCGATACTCATGCTCTGGCTCTAAAGACTGCAAACGCAAAGCTAACAACGTCAACCCCTGCAAATTCTCCTCGCTTCAATCAATACATCCGAAGAAACGAGGATAAAACTTTCAGCGTCTGGTTACTTCCGGCTTTCCAGACCGACGGGACGGCGGTTTATGGTGGAGAGGCTGTGTATGGGATCGACAAGACGGGGAATAAAATTACAAAAGATGAGAGTTATTTTCAAAAGCAATTCCGAGGTTTTAAGTCATCCCCACCAAGAGAAATATGGTTAAATTTCCGCGAACAGGAAAAGCCTTCGCTTGGGGCAATCTTCTTTGTTTGGTATTACAAAGCATACTTCACTAGCATCTTTATTGATAACTCTAAAAGCACCAGCACAGCAATCAAGGCAGGAGATCAGTACATCTGGACTCACATAGAAAAGGAAAAAGAGAAAGAGACGACCTTAAAATAACGAGTAGATTTGCCGCTAAATCGATTGTGTTTTTATTACTTTTTTGGCGATGAATCCCAACGTGGCAACGAACCGATCAAATTTCGCGAATCTTTCATCTTTCGTAAACCCTTTTACGTACCTCGCATAAATCTGTTGCGCGATGACGGCGATCTTGAAAGTGCCGAAAACATAATAGTAGTGAATGTTCGATGTGTCTCGGCCTGACGCGGCGGCGTACATTTCTGCCAATTCCTGCCGCGAAATATTTTCCATCAGCACACGCGGGTTGAACGGCATGTTTAGCATTTCTTCGCCCGCATCTTTGGACATCCAATAGCCGAGCGTTGTGCCAAAATCCATCAGCGGGTCGCCGATTGTTACCATTTCCCAATCGAGCACGGCGGTGATCTTTGTAAGATCCGTCGGGTCGAGCATTATGTTGTCGAACTTATAATCGTTGTGTACAAGCGAAGCAGCGGACTCGGTTGGGGTGTTTCCATTCAGCCATTTGATCGCAGATTCGAGGTCGGGATGTTCGTCGGTCTTTGCTGCAAAATATCGTTTCGTCCAGCCTTCGACTTGGCGGCGGTTGTAGCCGACGGGTTTACCGAGATCGCTGAGTCCTGCGGCGTTGTAATCCAGATCGTGAAGATCGGCGAGATTTTGGATGAAACTGTGACAGACTTCGGTGCGAAGCTCATTAGAGTTTTCCAGCGTCCTAGACGGGTCGGCGGTGCCCTTACTTCCTGCGGGCTTCTGCAACGGAGCCGGCGCCAAGCCGCGGATGATAAGGCCTTGGCGACGTTCCATCAAATAGAATTCGCTGCCGATCACAGATTCGTCATCGCAAAACAACAGCGGTTTTGGGGCAGGTGTGTAAACGCCTGAAAGTTTTGAAAGCACGTTGAACTCGCGCTTCATATCGTGAGCAGTTTTGATAGTGTTTCCGAACGGAGGGCGGCGAAGCACGTATTCGCGGTCGCCGATCTTAATAAGATATGTAAGGTTTGAACTTCCGGCGGGGAATTGTTCGACGGCGAGCTTACCCGCCTTAACGTCAATTCGTGAGGCCAGATACATTGATAATTTCAAAATGTTTAGTTCCTCACCTATTCTTACGGGCCGGGTTTCCTGCATATGTTGTAAGATTACCGAGCAGCGGAAATTGCAAACAAATCTCAATTCTTATCCTTGTTTATCTGTGCTAATCTGTGGCTAAAATTCCGATCAAATTATGGATTTCGATTATTCCGCAAAAACGCGTGAACTGCAAAAACGGCTGTCTGCGTTCATGGACGAACAAATTTATCCGAGCGAAGGCGGATACCATGATGAAATTAATTCCGGCGACCGCTGGCAGCCGCTAAAACTGATAGAAGATCTAAAGCAGAAAGCAAAAGCCGCAGGTCTTTGGAATTTGTTTCTTCCCGAACTGTCAGGTCTGAACAATCTGGAATATGCACCGCTTGCCGAAATGATGGGCCGAGTTGTGTGGTCTTCCGAAGTTTTTAATTGCTCGGCGCCGGACACTGGAAACATGGAGGTGCTGCACCTGTACGGCACCGGCCAGCAGAAACAGCAATGGCTGCAGCCGCTGCTTGATGGAGAGATTCGCTCCTGTTTTTCGATGACCGAGCCGGATGTCGCTTCGTCGGATGCGACGAATATCGAGGCGTCAATCGTCGCAGACGGCGACAGTTACGTCCTTAACGGCCGTAAATGGTGGTCTACCGGCGCCGGAGACGCCCGATGTAAGCTCGCTATTTTCATGGGCAAAACCGATGAAAATGCTCCGAAACATCTGCAGCAGTCGATGATTCTTGTTCCAATGGACGCTCCCGGCGTCAAGGTCGAGCGGATGCTCAAAGTTTTTGGTTTTGACGACGCCCCAAATGGCCACGCCGAGATCTCGTTTACAAATGTACGTGTGCCGAAGGAAAATCTCCTTCTCGGCGAAGGACGCGGATTCGAGATCGCGCAGGGACGGCTCGGTCCCGGACGCGTGCATCACTGTATGCGTCTGATAGGCGTTGCCGAACGCTCGCTTGAACTGATGTGCGAACGTGCTAAATCACGCATCGCATTCGGCAAGCCTGTTGCCGATCAAGGCGTCGTCCGCCAATGGATCGCCGAAGCTCGGCTCGCAATTGACCAGGCGCGTCTGCTTGTTCTAAAAACCGCTTGGATGATGGACAACGTCGGAAACAAGTCCGCCAGAAAAGAGATCGCAATGATTAAAGCAGTTGCACCGCAAATGGCGCTAAAGATAATCGATCGCGCAATTCAGGTGCACGGCGGCGGCGGCGTCTCGCAGGATTTTCCTCTCACGCAGTTCTGGACCTACGCCCGCTCGCTTCGTCTCGCCGACGGCCCCGACGAAGTGCATCTTGAATCAGTCGTGAGGACAGAACTGGGCTAAGGTTTTTTGATACTTATCAATATATATGGAATCAGTCAAACTCGATCTGGAATTAGTAGAGCCGGATTTCAGTTTTGAAAAAATCTTAGTATGGTTAGTTCCAAATCGGTTTGACTGGTTCATTCGGTCAGATTGAACATATTTCCTGCATTTTGCGTTCAACATTGCAAAAAAGTGTTGACAGATGTTGATCTATCCTGTAACTTTATTCCTTGACGGTGTTAAACCGCCGTTCCCCTTCGCCACCCAATGCGAAAAAGTTTTCTAAAAAACAACTTAGACTTTGCCCGATCTTAGGATCGGTAGAGAAATTCGAAACGAAGCGGGTGCCTGGCACTGCATTCAGTTGACCTGTCTTGTAAGTCCTCTCGATGCTGTCAGTCAAAAGGTGGCAAAACAATCTCCAAAGTCCCGGCACCAGCTTCGTTTCGAATAAACATTACCTGGAAAACCCAAAAGACAGAACGATTTGAGTAATAGCCAGAAAGGAGCAAGAAAATAATGCTGTTCGGTAAAAAGAAAAGCGTCGCCGGTCTAGACATCGGTTCGAGTTCGGTCAAGATGGTCGAACTTGACGGAAAGGCAAACAGCCTGAATCTGGTAAGCCTCGGTTTCGAAAACCTGCCCGACGATACGATCATCGACGGACAGATCATGGAGTTGAACACGGTTTCCAATGCTATCCAGAGCGTTTGCAGCAGCAATAATGTGAATGCGAACAGCGTTGTTACAGGCGTCAGCGGCCATTCCGTGATCATCAAGAATATCGTGCTTCCGCCAATGAGCCAGGAAGAACTCGAAGAATCGATCGATTGGCACGCCGAAGAGCATATTCCTTATGATCTCGCCGATGTCAGCCTTGATTATCAGATCACCGGCACGACATCTGATTCAACACACGTGTTGATCGCCGCCTGCAAACGCGAACGCATCGATAATATTCGCCAGGCTATACAGCTTGCGGGTAAAGAGCCGGCCATCATCGATGTCGATACCTTCGCACTTCAGAATTGCTACGAGCTTAACTACCAGCCGGACGATTCACAGGTGGTAACGCTTCTAAACATCGGTGCATCCACTATGAATGTGAACATCGTAAAGGGAACGCGTTCGCTGTTTACACGCGACATCACGGTCGGAGGCAGCCAGTTTACAGACGTTCTTCAACGCAGCCTGGGACTCAGTTTCCAGCAAGCCGAGGCCGTCAAACGAGGCGTGACGAATGCCGTCGAAGGCATCGAAGAAAAATCAATAGAGCCGCTGATGAATAATGTTACCGAGATCGTTGCGATGGAGATTCAAAAGACTTTCGATTTCTATCGTGCTACGACCGAGGACAATCACACGGTTGTTCAAAAGATTCTTATTTCTGGCGGCGGTTCAAAGCTGCAGGGATTAGCACAGGACCTTTCGGCACGTCTCGAGCTTCCGGTCGAGGTGCTTGATCCGTTCCGCAACATCAAGGTCGATTCGCGCAGGTTCGATCCTGCGTACCTTAGCGAGATTATGCCCGAGATGGCCGTGGCCGTTGGTTTGGCAATGAGGGGAGTGTAATAACAATGATTAAGGTAAATCTCTTAAATTCAGTTACGGAGCGACAGGGTGGCGCGGTATCCGCCGTCGACCGCAAGGTCGGCAGTGCGGGCTCACGCCTGCTGTTGATTTCACTCGCCGTCGGATTTTTACTGGCCGCGGTTGTCGGATGGGACGTGATAAGTACCCAAATGGCCAAGACCGAGGCACAGCGCCAACTCGAAGAGCAGAAGCAGATCGCTGCCGAGCTTGAAGTTGTGATGAAAGAGCAAAAGGAACTTGAAGCTAAGATCCAGAACATCGATACCCGTATCGCCGCGATCAAGAAGCTTCGCGACGAGCAGAAAGGACCGGTTGCGGTGCTCGAGGCTATGCGAGAACGGATTACAATGGTTCCAGGCCTCTATCTTCAAAGCATAGAACAAACCGGTGACATGGTTATCATAAAGGGCAATTCGCCTGACGAATCGGCTGTCACGCAATTCGGCCGCAGCCTCGAATTCTCGAATGGACTTTTTTCGAATCTGAATATCGAAACGCAGCGTCAAGAGGTCGTAAATCAGCTAGCCTCAGTGCCTGCTGGCGGCGGCGAAGCACCCAAGGTGAACGTAGTAAACTTCACTATCAAAACGGCTTATACGCCGTCTAAAGCAGCCGGGATTAACACCGCTTTGCCGACGACCGCTTCGGCCGGATCGACATCGGCTAATCAGCCGGCGGGAGCCGTCCAGGTAGCCAAGAATTAGGACCGATCCGTTGATTTTACGAAATAGAAGGACACTACAATGATAGAGAAAATCAAAAATCTGCAATGGTATTTCCAGCTTATGCTGCTGGGCTTCATCGCATCGCTTCTGTATTTGTCAGTATGGTATTTCGTTACCAGCGAGACGCGTGCCGAGGTTGCAAAGTTGAACGATGAGATCGCACAGTTGAAAGCCAAAAACGAGGCAGCCAGAGTGGCGACGCAGCGGATCAATGAGTTTCGAGCTCTTTACGCGAGTAAGGCGCTCGAGTATGAAGAGCTGAAAGTTCTTCTGCCCGAACAGCGTGAGATTACGAACGTTCTTCAGGGGCTGCAGGACAACGCGAACGAATCGAAGATGATCGTAATGCGATTTTCACCGCGGGACGACACTCAGCAGGAATCGATCATGGCAAAGCCGGTAGAGGTAGAGGTAGACAGCAACTTTACCAACCTGCGTGCCTTTTTCGACCGCATGGCAAAACTGCCGCGAATCGTGTCGATCTCCGATTTCAAGATCAACCAGCTAGATAAGCAGACGCCCGCGAAAACGCTTCATGCCCAGTTTTTGTTGACGGCCTATTATGCCGATCCCGAAATCATGACCCCGAAACCGGCCCCCGGAGCTCCGGGAGCACCGGCAGCAGCACCGGGCCAACCGGGCGCGGCAAAACCAGCAGGACCTCCGGTTCAGCCACCGCCAACTAAATAACCATCTGAACCGTTCAAATCACTTTAGAGAGAAAAAGCCATGATTAACAAATCCATGACCCTAAAATTTCTGACCTTGAATATCGCGATAGCCAGTTTTGTTGTGCTAAGCGGATTCGCCTCGGACGCGAATGCTCAATCACGCGATCCTTTTGCGAAACCGGGCTGGGCCAGGACAAAAGACACGCGAACCGGCACGGCCGGGACAGGCGGCAAGGCGGTCTCAAGTTCGCCGGTCAACCTTGGCGTTCCGGCTATAGATCAGCGGATCGAATTTTACAAGCGGCTTCGCGAAGACGCAGCGGCAAACGGACGCCCGCTGCCAAAGGTCACAAGCGTTTTAACGCTTAACGAGATGGCTGTGACGGGCATTTTTCGCACACCGCGCGGATACGCGGCAATGGTAGAGGCTATGCCGATCAAACTTACATACACGATCTATCCCGGCGAAAAGTTTTTTGATGGACAGCTTGTCGCCGTAGAGGAAAACCGCCTCGTCTTCCGTAGGGTCTCAAAGATGAGCAATGGCAAATTCATCTCATCCGTGGAGAACAAAGCTCTTAGAAAGTACTCTGAACGCGAACAGATTCAGGGAACAGCACCTGCGGGTTCAGAATCCGCTACGACAAGGCCGGCGGCAATGGTCGAATCATCGGAAGCTAAAGCTGCTCCGACAGCGATCGTTTCGCCGCTTGACGAAATGAACAAACAGATGCCTGCCGATTCCGACAAATCCAAGTCGGCAAAAGGTTCGAAGAAGCCGGTTCGCACAGCAAAGAACCGGAAATAGCAAAAATATTTGGGCGTGATTCAAAGCATTTTCTAACGCCCGAATCTAAGCAATAGCAAACCAACGCCGTCTCATTGGATCATTGAGATCGCATGTATTTTGTAACGGAGGAAACATGAATTCTCTTCAGAAAATTAGCGGTTACGGCCTAAAGCTGTTAATCGCCACTATTTTGGTCACAACCTTTGGTATTGTGGTCGCGGCACAGCGAGTCGAACCGCGTTCGCAAGGACGCATGTACGGCGACGCCGGTTTCCGCGGCGAGCCGATCAACCTGAATGTCGTTAACGCCGACGTACGCGACATACTCAACTACATAACCGAGCAATACGGCATCAACTTCGTCATCGACAGTTCGGTGAAGTCGGTTCCGGTTACGGTTAATGTAAACGAAGTTCCCTGGAACATTGCCCTTGATTCGATCCTGCGGGCGCAGGAGTTGGGCGTTCAAGTGAATGGAACGATCCTCAGAGTCGCCGATTCCAAGAAGCTTGCGACCGAGGGCGAGATTCTTCAAAAGGCGCAGGACTCTCAGCTTGACACGTCGGCCCTATACACGGAATTTATTCGACTTAACTACGCTCGTGCTCAAGGTTCGATCGGACGCGGTTCGTCGACTAGCGGTACCGTTACCGGCTCGGGCGGCGGCGGCAGTTCGACGTCGAGCGCAAGCGCAACCGGCGAAGGTCTTTTGCCGATAATCAAACGGCGTCTTTCGCGACGCGGTTCGATCGAGGTCGACGGCCGCAGCAATTCGCTCATCATCACCGACGTTCGCGAAAACATCGACGCCATTCGCCAGTTGGTCGCTATTCTTGACCAGCCCGAACCGCAGGTCGAGATCGAGGCTCGTATCGTAGTTGCCACCCGCAACTTTAGCCGCGATGTTGGCATTCAGCTTTCGGGTTTGGTGGTTGGGCCGCGAAACAGCGGTGGTATTGGCGGCACTCTGCCCAACAACGTTTCTCCCCCCGGACTAAACGTTCCGCCCAATTTGCCCAATCCGTCAATTAACAACAACCTTTTCTCGTCCATTCCGAATACAGTAATCGGCCTCACAACGGGCTTATTCGGTACTGCCCAGATCAATATGCTGATCTCGGCGGGTGAGCAGAAAGGACAGGCAAAGGTTCTTGCAACTCCGCGCGTCACGGCTCTCAACAATCGTAAGGCAAAAATCGAGAGCGGAACTAAAATTCCGATCACCACAATTCAGCCTGGTTCAGCTGCTGGCGGCGCGGTAATTGCGACCACGCAATATGTCGACGTGCCGCTGAGGCTTGAAATCACGCCCCAGATAACTGACGTAGGCACGGTCGTGCTTGACGTTTTAGCGGAAAACGCTTCGACGGCGACGATCGTTGGCGGTGCCTCGCCTGCTATTAACAATCAGACGATGGAGACACAGGTAATCGTTCCGGATGGCGGAACGACGGTCGTCGGCGGAGTTCTCTTTGACGACGAACGAGAAAATCAGGATCGCACGCCGGGTCTTTCGAGAATTCCGATCTTCGGAAATCTGTTCAAGCGAAAAGGCACGCAGCGTAATACGAACGAGATTCTGTTCTTTATTACGCCGCGTATCTTCCGTCCCGACTATGGAACAACAACGGGTACTTCGGGCGTGAAACCGAGCGCGACGATCATCCAGCCGGTTCAGATGGGCAATCCGAAATCGAACTCCGATGTCGAAACGCCCGTTCTTCCGAACCAGCCGCAGCCTTTGCCGTTGACGCCTGTCGTTCAGCCGGTTTCGAACATAAATCCGCCGGTCAAACCGTAGTCGAGCCTGAGCGGAATACCTCCGTACAGCATCAGCAGTGTTTCTTCCGGAACAAAAACCCGTCGGATGCCAAGTGCATTCGACGGGTCTTTTCTATTTGGTCTATCGATTTTTATTCTGCTATGTAGCCCGCCGGGATAGGAATATCACCCGTTAAACCGAAAGAGTAAACATTAAACCCTGCATCCGAACTTCGGAAGATATACCAAACGCCATCGCGGTAAACGGCATTGTCGTATTTGCCGTCGCCGTCGAAATCGCCCGGTGTCGGAATATCGGTGGCAATTCCGAATTGAACGGCGCCGAAACCGGCGGTCGAACGCAGCATGTACCACACGCCATTAGAAGGACGGTAAACCGCCGCATCCGCACGGCCGTCGCCGTCATAATCGCCCTGAACCGGACGGTCGCCGTTGAGACCGAAGCCAAAAATAGAAAAACCGTTGTCGCGGCTTCGCCAAATGTACCACGTGCCGTCCGCGGGTCTGAAGACGGCGATGTCGGTCTTCCCGTCCGCGTCGAAATCAGCCTGTGCGGTCTTGTCTGTGGCGATGCCGAACTGCCTGATGTCAAATCCGCCGTCGGAGCTTTTCAAGATGTACCAAACGCCAGTCGAGGGACGCCAGACGGCAATATCGCTCTTCAGATCGCCGTCGTAATCGCCCGAAACCGGAATGTCGCCAGATGAGCCGAACTGGACTATTGCGAAACCCCCGCTGCTTCGTTGTACATACCAAACGCCCGTCGATGGCCGCCATACTGCCTGATCGGTTTTTCCGTCGCCGTCATAATCGCCGGGAACGATCCTGTCGCCAGCGGCACCGAACTGAATGGCTTGAAAGGCTCCGTTGGTGCTGTTTAACGAATACCAAATGTTGGTTGACGGGCGGAAAACGGCCACATCGCTTCTGGTATCGACGTCGAAGTTCGAGATCGCCGTGCCGGAAAGCGTTGCGCCGGATGTGGTGTAAATATGGTCTCCTGCTGTGCTTCCGTCACTGTTTGCCGCGTTGCCGGCAACATAGAAACTAACTTTTCCGGCGCGCGCAGCCGGTGCGTTCCAAGTGAATGTCCATTGGTGAAAACCGAATTGGCCGGGAATTATTCCGTTTGAGGTATGGAAAACATATCGGCGCTCGATGTTGTTTATGAAGCCGGTGGCGAGCTGCAGATTTGGCGGCATTTCATTAGGCAGCGTGTAGGAACCGACTCGCGTTCCGGTGGAGTCAATTGCCGTAAACTGAAAACCGTAAACAACGCCGTCAACCTGGCTGACACGCACCGTTACCGGGATTTGCTGCCCGGGCAGATAGTTGGCGGGAATTCCCGTAAGCGTTACATTACCGCTTCCGCTGTTTGTGGGAAAATCCACGTGACATGCGGTGCAGTTTGCCTCGCCGGGTGCCGAGGTGTGGCCGGGTGACGGACCTGCGGAAGCCGCTTTAGTTTTTTGAAAGTCGGAGGCGACGCCCCAAAAACCGGCGATTGCAACTACAGCTGCAGCCATAGTGGCGGACAACTTCAAAACCGCAAGTCGGCCGTTTCTCTTTTTCATGGATGATACTCCTATGTTCTGAAAAGATCTTCTGGAAAGTTTGATGGAAAAAGGACGTTGAAAGTCTAAGAAAGTACAATGTTTAAACAATATTGGTCACGGAAGGAAAAGTCAACGAAATTCTGCAAGAAATTAGAAGAAAATAGCTTACAAAAAGGCGTTCGAACCGAGGAAACGGAGCGAACGCCTTTTTACTAAATGGACAGAGCGGCTTTTTACCGCCCTGTCGCGAAAGTAACGAATTACGGAACGTAGCTTCTCGGAATGGCCCTATCTGTTCCAAGTCCGAAGTTCTGAACCGATACTCCGGCAGTTGAACGCAATAGCCACCATTGGCCGCCGCGGTAAATGGCAAAGTCATCCCTGCCATCACCGTCGTAGTCTCCAGGAACCGGAACGTCTCCCAAGCTTCCCCAGTTGACGAACACTGCGCCGCCACCGCTGCTAGGCAGATAGATCCACTGTCCGGTTGAGGGACGGAAGATCGCAATGTCATCCTTATTGTCGCCACTGTAATCGGCCGGAACCAGGATGTCACCGCTTGAGCCGAACGTTGTCACGGTATCTACGCCGCCGTTGGAAACCCACCATTGATTTGTTGATGGACGGAAAATGGTTATATCCGCTCTCGAGTTGCCGACGAAATCACCGGCAACCGGAACGTCGCCAGCTACGCCATACGGCGTGACAGTTATGCCGCCGCCACTATTAAGGATATACCAGGTATTTGTTGACGGACGGTAGACCCCAACATCAGTTCTGCTGTCGCCGTCGTAGTCAGCCATCACCGGAGTATCTCCCGCAAGACCCCACGACACGCCTGAAAGGGTAAATCCATTGCTGTTCAGGATGTAGAAATCGGGTTGCGAACTGTCCGCAGTGGCACGGAAGATGGCCGTGTCGGCTCTGCCGTCACCGTCAAAGTCTCCCGGCGTCAATACATCCGTCGAGATTCCCCAATTGAGCACCTGGAATCCGGCCGTTGAGCGGTTTAGATACCAGTTGCCTTCGGACGGGCGGAAGACCGACAGATCGGTTCTGCCGTCACCGTCAAAGTCGGCACGTGATCGAACCGCGGCTACACCGCAGCCTCCGGGTCCCGGAGTGCACTGGCCTGCCGGTCGAGTAGCGGTTAACTGCAATCCGGCCGAAAGACTACCCGTATTGAACGAGAACTGGGTGAACTGCGTTCCCGTAGATTGTCTTTGAATACCGACCGTAGCACTCAGACCGTTCAATTGCGTTGCGATGCCGGTTGAAGTGTAGATGTAGCGAACTACATCAGTGCCTTCGGTCAGCAAAATCGCAAAGTTAGTCGTGATCGGGCCGTTTACGGTTTCGGAGAAGTGTTGAGCTCTCCATTCGACATAGAACTGCCGATTTGGCGCCGTGCCGACGGTATTGTGGAAAATACCTCCGCCGGTGACATCCGCTACGTCCATATCGAGGTCATCCCAATACGGAAGCAGTGTAGGATTCGTTCCACCGAGTGCTCCAGGAAGTGCTGAGTTGGTAAATCCTGTTGATGCCGCTCCATTTACCGTCATATTGCCGTTCGTGCTGGCACTAAGCGATGTGACCGGAACGCCATAGACTGTTGACGTCCAACCCGATGGAAGTGGAACGGTAACTGCAAAATCGTCATCGTCGGAAAGCGGGATAAAGGTACCGCCCGCCGGGATTGTTGCTGTTTGCGACGTGAAAGCATAGTTGGTGCCCGGTATGCCTACCGGAAGCGAGAAGTTGGTGACAACCGGAGAACCGCCGCCGCCGCCGGTGAAAGAGACGGTCAATGTAAAGTTGGCCGTCGTGAAACACGCCACGGTGTTGTCAATTGAAACCTCATATGGCGTCGTATTGTTAATTGGTCCGCCTCCGGCAGGGATGTCCGGATATGCCGAGTTCGGTTGCGTCACGGTAATGCCCGGCGTCGAAGAAGACAGCACGGCTGTTATGCCTGTTGCCGTAGCTCCGCCATTATTCGTAACCGGAACATTGAGAGTGTTGCACTCGTTCGGCTCAAGCAGATTGTTGCCTGACGTTACCGCCGGCGTGTTTGAAGCTAGTGTCCATCCATCGAAAGCTTCTGTAACTGCCGCCGGTGAGATAGACTGGATACTTGCCGAGAAACCCATTCCGCGACGGCGAAATCCTTCACGCACGTCTGTGACGTCAACCACAGCTTCGGGTGCCGCCGTACTTGCCAGAGCGGCCGCAATGATCGCATCTCGTTCAGTGAGTAAAGTAGGAGCGAGCGGAGCAAGCTTCATGCCGTCAGTAACCAACTGCACAGTTTTACGGTTGCCGGCAGCTGCGCCGAGACGTTGAATAAATCTGTCTCGAACTTCCCATAGAGCCGAACTCCATATTTCGCCGATGTTATGAACCTGATCGCATTGAGTTACGCCGATCGGGCCTCTGGCAAACGCAAAATTCGTGTTATTCAACCGCGTGTTGCAGTCGCTGTTTATGTCTCTGAAAGTATAGGCATTATGCGGACGGTTGTTTATACCGCCCGTAAAGGCCAAAACTGCCTTTGGGTAACGGCGGATGCCATAGTAATAGTTAGCGGTAAATCCGGCGGCAATAAGATAAGTGGCATAACCGCCTGTAGTGTAGATGCCGTTCTGCGGGTCGGTTGGCGTGGAGAGCATTGTGTGAGCATAGAAGTCAGACCAACCCTCGCCCATGCCGCGTGCCATGTTCGTCGAAAGGCCTGCGGAATTACCATGCAAACGATTCGAAAGGCCGTGAGTGACTTCGTGGAACAGCACGTCTCCGTCTATCGTTCCGTCGAAATCCGGTGTCGGCCCGGTCCACAGAAACATCTGCATTCTCGGTCGCGCTCCGTCCGCGGGAGTCGCCATGTTTGCGTTGTTCGTACCCGAACAATCCTGTCCTTCAGCGCTCAGGCGATCGGCTCCTACGCCGCCGCGGCCGAAGTTGTCAGTTTGAAAATTGAACGCCTGTTCGGTCCAACCCAAACGGTACATTTCATCGTGGTACAGGTTCATCATCCAGAACATCTGAACTGCCGCTGCACGTTGGAAATCCGTGTAAGCCGGAGGAGCTGCAACGCACGGCGTCGGGGCATTCGGAGAGGGTACTTCGCCGGTGTTATCAACCGGGTTTCCCGGACTATCCGTAGCTCCAAACGGGAAATTGAATGTTCGGTTCGGACTTCCGACCGGAATGCTGGTCGCATCGACGCCGTTTGTTGTATCACGGTCGAGACCGGACTCTACGGCGTTTCCATCGGTCAAATTAGCTCCATCCGTTATCCAGCCGTTATTGTTGAACGTGTATGGTGCCTCGTTACCGATTCTCGTCATCAATGTGCGGCTGATCCGCGGGCCTTGCGTGCCGAGAGCCGGATCGATCGGGCCCGGGGTGAGAGGATTTGAACTGTCGGCACCGTCGATCATCGCGGTGGCGTTGCGGTAGACATTGTATGTTGCCGGTTGCGTTTGGTCTTCGGTAATGTTCTTTCGCCAGAGCATCGTGCCGGTTTCGGCGTCGACGATCACGTAATAAACATCTATCGGCTGCCAAATCAAAACCCTCCAAGCGGCACGTGCCACTCCCGGTTCGGTCGGAAAGTACATTTTCTCTGCGGTTGTGGCCCAATCGCCTTGCCCAAATATAGTTTTAAGATCCGTAGAAGCCGATTCATTTCGGCCCATGTCGATCTTAGAAAGATTTACATTGGAGTGGCGAGCGGCAGATTTAACCGCATCTGACGGGTCGCGGAAATCAGTTGAAAGAGATTCGTAATCCAGCCCCGGCGCAAGATTATTGATCACGCGGATCATTTCACGATTCTTAGTGAAACCGGCTTTTACTTCACCGCGGAAAACAGGGATTCCGTTGATTCTCTGTTCCAGATGGGTGTACGAAAGATTGCCGTCCGGATTCGTATAATCCGATAGAACTTTTAATGAATTCGCCTGTTCATCGGTGACGCCGATAAGGCTGTTGTTCTCTTTGACAAAATTCCGAAGAATATCAACCCGGCTGCCGCCTGAGGCGGAAGTGAGGAAATTACGTCCCTTAGATACGTCTGGTCCGATAATTTCGGGAATGCGAATATCGTTGTTATATTCGATCTTTAAAGTAGGAACTTTTCTCCTTAACTCCTCTTCGCCACGCACGAAATCCTCGCGGGTCGCGGCAATGGCCGAGGCATCTTTACCGATCGAATCGCGAAACTTTGCCAGAGCATCGGTTACCTCGTCGCTCTTCTGTTCTTCGCGAATATCATAATTGGGTAGGCCTTCTTTGTGACTTTCTGTGCGAGGATTGAGACCTTCGCCTTTCACTATCGCCTCCGAAACGAACTGGGATGGTAAAATGACAAGCGCCGTTACCAATCCCAGGACAAATAGACATATAAGGAGACTACTTCGAGCCCCTGTGTTTGAACTGTTCTGCATTACTAGCCCTCCTAAAGCTAAATCCAATGAACACATTGCTGCTTGGGCGCAACAAAAATGACTAAAACCTTATGAATAA
>JBQTJB010000009.1:0-7289 GCA_052387555.1 Blastocatellia bacterium
GTTTCTGGCCGAGCGATTCCAGCGTATCGGTCGCCATCAGCATGTTGCCATTCCCGATGGGTAGCGCAATGTGCATTATCTTGTTCTTGTCGGCTTCTGCGATCGGCATTTCGTCGCAGTTTGGCCCGTCGCCGAAACGCATTATTGCTGCAAACTCGCCGCCGAATACGGACTTGTAAAAATTGAACGCATCCTCGGTATTACCGGGGAAATTAAGATAAGGATTAAATGCTGCCATGATTGTTTGTTACTCCTTTTTTGTTTGTGGTCGAAATGTGGTGCCGCGTCTTATGGGATACGGCACCACCGCTAAAAGTTGAAAATACAACGTCTTACGCGTTAGCTTTTTGAAGCTCGGCAAGGTAATCGTCCATCTTGTCGAAGCTGGAGTTCCAACCGGCGACGACGCCCATTTCCTCGTGCTTTTTCCGATCCTCGGCGGTTGCGTGCGTGGTTTTGATCACCACACGCGTCGTCGTCCCATGATCTTCAAAAAGGGTGGTGACGGACATTATTTTTGGCATAGAAATATCCGGATTCCGTTCCGTATATTCCTCGCCAAATTCGTTCGTACTTACAACTTTCTCGATAGGTTCGATCTCAAGGTAGACTCCGCCGAATGGATATTCTGCACCGTCTGGCCCGATCATAACGTATTCCCATTTTCCGCCTTGACGGAAATCCATCGACTTAACACGCGTGTTGAATCCTTCCGGGCCAAACCATTTCTCAATGTGTTTAGGTTCGGTCCAAACTTGCCACACAAGGTCGCGGGGAGCGTCGAATTCGCGCGTAATTACCAATTCCGTATCTTTAGAATGTTTACTACTTGTTGTCATTTTTCTCCTAATTATTGTTTCTGGTTTATTAGTTCATTCCTAGTTGGCCCGGGCCTCTGCTAATTTGCCTCCTGCCCACGCGCATGGCACCGCAACTGCGGCCAGGGCTATCGGGTACCATATCGGCCCAAGATCCATTTGCATTGAAACGATCAATCCGATCAGGCTTAAAAAGATACCGATGAAGCCGATTATCATTGCGTGCATCATAGGCCTGGACGGAGCCAGACGAGCCGTTACGTAACAGCCGGCTATCGAAAAAGCAATACGGTAAACGAGAGCTATGAAGGCAGTTAAGTGGGTAAGTTTACCTTCGCCTGGTTTTGGGAAAAGGCCAAGCGATTCTAAAATAAAATCCGTTACGGTATGAGTGACAACTATGAAAATAAATCCAGCCAGAACCGCACCGATACTTTTTAAGACATTCATACGCCTTGAAATCTCCAATCTCAAATCTTGAGCGATCCTTTGTTCACGCCCGCTCTTTCTTCAAACTCAAATAGTTTTCCCGTTGTTCTTTATCAAGTTTCTCAATCGAATAACGCAACAAAATTCGCGGCATTGTCGCGGCGTGTTTATCGAGAAAACTCAATAGCCTTTTCCGATCTTTATCGCCAGCCGCACGCAGCATCCAGCCGGTGCCTTTATTGACGAGGTCCTCTTTATCGTTTACGAGAATCTCGGCGATCCTGAATGTGTCCTCGACGTTCTTTTGCTTCAGGATGAAATGCGCAGTCGCAACGATCGCCGAGCGGCGTTCCCACATATTTTTGGAGCGGGCCAGCTTGTATAAAATATCGCGCGGTTTGTCCGCCAAATATTTGCCCACGACGTAGTACGCGGCTAGGTCAACGAGGTCCCAATTGTTTATGCGGTCGTGCCGTCGAATATAAAGGTCGTAAAGTTCCTTTAACCGCTTCTCGGAACACTGGTTTCCTTTTGCACATTGTCCCATTATGCTCAGGGCACCGGCCCTCGCTTCGTGGATCGGGCTTTCCATTAATTTTTCTATCTCGCTGACCGGCATTTCGCTGTATTGTTTCGCCAGTTCAAAAATGCTGCCCATTCGGACGCCGATGAAATAGTCGTCCGAGCTCTGGTCATCGGCAACGAACTTGAAGTAACGCTGGTGTTTTTTCAGTTCTTCGTCCGATTGGAGGGCTTTCAGCCTTTCGACAAACTGTTTTGCGTTAATGTCCGTCTGCATATCAGATATCCTTTAACTAAAGAACCACCCCATCTGCCGAAGCGGCAGCCATCCCTCCTTCGTAAGGAGGGAGCCTTACATTGCTAAGCTGATTGCACTTTTTCCGTACGCATCGGCTCATAACACTGCACTACTATTCCGCAGTCATACGACTTAGAATTTGCCAGCTTCAGATCCTGCTTGCTATCAAGTTCATTGAATATTGTCATGCCGTTTCCAAGTGCCGTCGGATTTATGAATAAGTGAAGCTCGTCTATCAGGCCTTCTTTTATCAGCGAAGAAACAAACGTAGCTCCGCCGTAAACGATAATGTCTTTGCCGTCTCTGCTCTTCAGCTTGTTGACCTCATCTGCAAGATCTCCCTTGGCAAGCTCGGTGTTAGGCCATTCCGATTTATCAAGCGTTTTGGTAAAAACGATTTTCGGCGTGTCCGTAAAGAAAGTGCCGGATTTCTGTTCGGGATCATCCGCATTTGCGGCGACTGCCGCCCAATGAGAGATAAACCCGCCGGCCATTTTTCTTCCGAGCAAAATCGTATCGACCGGCTCCATAAGCTTGTTAACGTAATCTTTTAATTCATCGTCCCAGTTCCACGTCATCCAGTCCAACTCTCCATTCGGGCCGGCAATATATCCGTCAACGGACATTTGCACCTGTAGTTTTAGTTTTCGCATTTAATTATTCCTCTTATATTTATTGACTTGCTGCATATCTATTTCTATCGTTGCTCAAAACTATCGGCAATTACCTCGCGGGTAATGAATGTGACGTTATTTTGGTTTGGCTTTCTTCGCCCATAGTTTATTAAATGCCTCGTTTTTCGCGGGTTTACCGCTCTTCGTCTGAAGAACTTTCAGATATTCCTCAAGCCGGTCGAAACTTTCTTCCCAAAACTTCCGATACTGCTCGACCCAGTCCGAGGCCTCTTTCAACGGTGATGCGATTAGAAAGCAGGGCCGCCATTGAGCACGGCGTTCCTGGCGGATCAGGCCTGCCTTCTGTAAAACTTTTAAGTGTTTAGTAACGGCCGGCATTGTCATTTTCATAGGCTTTGCGAGTTCGGTTACGGTCGCTTCGCCAGTGGCGAGACGGCCGAGTATCGCACGCCGCGTTGGGTCGGCAAGTGCCGAAAATGTCGAACTGAGTCTGTCGGGTTGTGTTTGCATTTTGAGTAAAAGCGAACAGCAAATTTTTTTATTTGACTATATTTAACCAATCAGTTAATTTACTAAATAGTAAAATACTAAACCAAAAGCAAGCTGTCAAGTGTCAAAGTTTAGGGTTAAGGCGTTAGTTTACTTTCCCACTCAGCAGCGGTCATCGTTGTTAAGCATCGGACAAGCTAAAGCTGGTATGTTAAGCGAAGAACTAGGGCTGGCAGACGATGGAACTCGGGGTACTTTTCAGCAGCGTCATTTCGTGGAGCAAACAGTAAAAACGAAAAATACAGTCAAGCTAATGGAGGATGTTAAAAAACTGGTCTACGAAGGCGGGTGTGTTTTTGAAAGCTTTAAGGCGTTCATTTCTTCGGCCTCTCATTGGCCTTGAGAACCCTTTTGCGCAATCTGATAGCTTTCGGCGTCACTTCGATAAGCTCGTCGTCGGCGATGAATTCGAGAGCGCGTTCGAGCGACATTTCGCGGACGGGCACAAGGCGCATTGCTTCGTCCGCAGAGGTCGTCCGCATATTCGAGAGCTTCTTTTCCTTGATGGCATTTACGTCCAGATCAACCGCGCGGGCATTTTCGCCGACGATCATACCCTCATAGACTTTGACCTGCGGCTTGACGAAGAGCGACCCGCGTTCCTGAAGGTTATAGAGAGCGTAAGTGTTGGTTTCGCCCATACGGTCGGCGACGAGCGAACCGGTCTGACGGCCTTTCATTTCACCCAGCCATTTGTCGAATCTCAGGAAGATCGTATTAAGCAGGCCGGTGCCTTTTGTTTCGGTAAGAAACTCGCCTCGAAAACCGATAAGACCTCGGGAAGGCACTTCGTACTCCAGCCGCACGCGTCCCGAACCGTTGTTGATCATCTTTGTCATCTGCCCCTTTCGGCGGCCCAGCGCTTCGGTGACAACGCCGATAAAGTCTTCGGGCACGTCGATGACAACCTGCTCGATCGGTTCCTGCAGCTCGCCGGTCTTTTCGTCTTTTTTTGTGATGACCTCGGGTTTTGATACTTGAACTTCGTAGCCTTCGCGGCGCATCATTTCGATCAGGATCGCAAGCTGCAATTCGCCGCGGCCCGAAACCTTGAATTGCTCGGCTGCCTCGGTTTGGGTAACGCGAAGAGCTACGTTCCCCAGCAATTCGCGGTCGAGTCGGTCCTTTATCTGCCGCGACGTGACGAACTTTCCGTCAATGCCCGAAAACGGCGACGTGTTTACACCGAAGATCATCGAAATGGTCGGTTCGTCGACCGCGATCACGGGCAGCGGCTTCGGATTCTCAACGGTCGTGATGGTTTCGCCGATGTTTATGTCGTCAAATCCGGCAAGCGCGACGATCTCGCCGACACCGGCGGAATCAACCGTGGTACGATCAAGCCCTTCAAAAACAAAAAGCTCCTTTACGCGCGTTTTCTGGGTCGATCCGTCGACCTTGGCAACGATCACTTCCTGATTCTTTGAAATTTCACCTGAGAACATTCTGCCGATGGCAAGACGCCCGACGAACGCGTTGTAGTCGATATTCGCTACAAGCAATTGCAACGAATCGTCCCGCAGCGCGTGCGGTGCCGGGATGGTTTCTATTATCTGGTCAAAAAGCGGTTTGAGTGATTTCGATTCATCGGAGAGATTTTTCTTTGCGATTCCGTCACGCGAGATCGAGTAAAGTATAGGGAATTCGATCTGCTGGTCGTTCGCGCCGAGGTCGATGAAGAGGTCGTAGATCTCGTTGACAACTTCCTCGGGCCTGGCGTCCTGTCTGTCTATCTTGTTGACAAGGGCGATCGCCGGCAGTTTTAGTTCGAGTGCCTTGCGAAGGACAAAACGGGTTTGCGGCAGGCAGCCCTCAGCCGAATCGACCAGGAGCACGATGCCGTCCACCATCTTCAAAACGCGCTCAACTTCGCCGCCGAAATCGGCGTGTCCCGGCGTATCGACGATGTTGATCTTATAATCGCCATAGCGAACGGAAGTGTTCTTCGCCATGATGGTGATGCCGCGTTCGCGTTCGAGATCCATCGAATCCATAACGCGCTCGACGACGGCCTCATTCTCGCGGTATGTGCCAGATTGCTGGAGCATTGCGTCAACCAAAGTGGTCTTACCGTGGTCGACGTGGGCGATTATAGCGATGTTTCTGATCTTTTCTGCGGTTACCATAGTCAAAATTCCGTGCCGTAAGGCAAACAGACATAATGACCGATTGGATGACAAATCGCAAATTGTCCGGTATCGCGAAGTTGAAAAGGCCGGACATTTTTGCCCGACCTTTTGATAATAAGTAGGTGTTAGTTGTTTACCGAGCTCTGCCGTTATCGATTACCAGATTATTGGTTACGCTGAACACGCCCGAAACACCGTTTGCGAGAACGTTCATTGTGTTGTAATCGCCGCTGTTGGCGACGAAACCCTCGAGCGTACCGTGGCCGCGGTCCACGATCAGCCTAACAGACGGATTGACAGTCCAAAGATATCTGGACAAGCCGCCAGAACGCGAGAGGGTACGATATAGATTACGTCTGATCGACTCGTCAAAGCTGGACGGCGGCAGAATTTCAATGTTGTTTACAACATTCGAAATACCGGATACCCGTTTTACTGCATTTGCCGCATTGCTCTTGTTAATAGCGTTGCGGACCTTGCCCGAAAGCGTCACCGTATCGCCTTCGACCGTAAAGCTGATATGGTCGAAAACCTCGAAATAAGGAAGTTTCAAAAGTTTTCGCTTTACTTCCTGTTCCACGCCTGTTTCAGGCACGCCAGAGGAAAAACTTTGAGCATTTAAGGTCACGAATGATAGGGCCAAAATTGTCAAAGTTACTGCTAAATAATTTCTTAATGATTGCATAACCCAAACTTCTCCTTCGATTAAAATTAGCCATGTTTCCACGACCCGTACAAGACGAAGTTATGACGAAGTTTTTGCGCAGAAGGATGTCCGTATTTTGTTGAATGAAGGTGAAACTTACGGCAAATAGCTTGGCTATTTTGTTGAAAAATCTGTTTGGCGAAGTGCCTCGTACAAAACGATACCGACGGTGGTAGCAAGATTAAGGCTGCGGACATTTGGGTTCGGCATCGGAATCAACATTGCGCGTTCATGGTTTTGTTCAAGTATCTTTTCGGGCAAACCGCGAGTTTCGGGGCCGAAAACCAGGCAGTCGCCCGCTTGATATTCCCAATCGGCATAGCTGCGTTTCGCCTTGGTCGAAAAGTAAAGAAACCGCGATTCCGGCAGACTTTCGTAAAGTCCCGAAAGGTCGACATGACGACTGAGATTGACGTGCTCCCAATAGTCCAGACCAGAGCGTCTCAGTGTGCGGTCGTCCATTCGAAAGCCGGTTACGCCCACTATGTGAAGACCGGTGAACGTCGCGGCGCAAAGACGGGCTATGTTTCCGGTATTCGGCGGAATTTCAGGCTCGTATAAAGCTACATGAAACACTTGTAATTATCGGATTCTCCTTTATGGAATGTTCGAATACGATAGCCAATTGCTTGTGCAAACTCAAAATATGGCATCACTTACTTGAACTTTCGGGCATAAATTGAGAGTTTTTGGGCATCTTTATCTCAAAGCTGCTCATCAAGATAAGCAGTTTCAACCGGCGTTCGGTGCCGTCTGCGTTCGATTATGCTACAATCCGCTTTTGTTAAATTTCACATGAAATTAAGGAGAAATTCTTTGGTGTTTTTGCGTTCCCGTATTCTTGTGTCGTTTGTCTTGCTGCTAACCTTCGGTTCGATAATGTCGTTTGCCCAGGAACCTACCGCAAATAGCAACCAAAAGAAGCCGGCCGCAACCCCTACGCCTAAGAATGCCGCGGCGAGCATTACGGCTGAACAGGTGGCGGAGTCGTCGATTCTTATTTACGCATTTCCGGGCGGCCGCGTGACCTTGAATAAGATCAGAAAAACGGCTTTTGAACGCGGCAGAGTATCTGTAACAAACAGCGAAGGCCGCTCGGACAGCGCCACCTACCAGAGATGGACCGTTCGCCCCGACGGAACCGGAAAAGATAAAATCAGGCTCGACCAGCAATATCCAAGCGCACGCTATTCGCTCGTCTTG
>JBQTJB010000010.1:0-20801 GCA_052387555.1 Blastocatellia bacterium
GTCGGAGCATTAACCGGTTCGGTCAAACTTCTTACGCCTGCTCCGCCGTCCTTGCGATTTTCTTCGATCGAGGCGCGGAAAACCGTCATGAAGTTTTGCCACGTATTTGAAGTTCCTCGGTACGTAACTTCCTGCGAACGGTCGGGGTCGTAGATGTCCAAAAGCGATGCTTGGGCAAAAACGTCAGTTGTGCCCAAACTGCCGGGGTGTTCCGGGTTTCCTTCGATTTTTATCGGGCGGCCCTCGAAAGATTTTGCGAGCAAACCAGTTGCAAATCCGCCCATTGACATTGCCGTGGCAACAAACTGCGGCTTGCCGGGAAGCATGTCTTCCGGTGCATTAACATAGGGGACGATCTTCTCCGGCGGTTGGATAACACAGCCCGAAAGGCCCGCGAGAGCGAGCGAAGCACCCATGACCTTGAGAAAACTCCGCCGTGTTACCGGGTCGCTCCATTCTTCGCCATGCGCCGGATATTCGCGTTTGACGAATTCTTCGAATTCGGGTGCGTCGACGAATTCTTCAACGCTTCTCCAGTAATCCTTGCCGCTTTGGGCAAGAATTTGATCCCTCATCGATGCAAATGATTGTTTGCTTTCCTGGCTGGGCATCTTCTATTGATTCCTCAACTTTACCTATGACAAACCGAACAGCTTGTCATCATTTCCTTGCTTCGTATCTTGTATTTTTCCTTTAGTCCGATCCGTTCCTGCGCCGTAATATCGCCGTCCTGCCATTGCATATTGAAAATCTCGGATTTCGGCCGAATAAACTTTTCCGGTTCGCGGTGGCAGGCAAGACACCATTCCATTTGAAGGGTATTTTCCTGATAGACGGAAGGCATGTTATCGATCTGTCCGTGACAGGTCGAACAGCCGACGCCCTTTGCTACGTGAATGCTGTGATTGAAATACGCAAATTCAGGAAGGTCGTGAACGCGTTCCCACTCGATAGGTTTGTTGTCGCGGTAGCTGGCACGAACCGGTTCCAGATACGGACTGTCCGCCCATATCTGTGAGTGGCAGTTCATGCATGTCTGCGTCGAAGGCATTCCGGCCGAAGCGGTCGTTTCAACAGTCGAGTGGCAATAGCGGCAGTCTATTCCGTCATCGCCGACGTGATGCTTATGGCTGAATTGAACCGGCTGCTGTTTTTCGAGATACCGGCCGGTCAGATACGTCGAGCGGGCCACTTGCGTGTAAACGAAGAAAGCTGTTCCGGCAAGAACCACGCCCATGATCATACTGATCCGGGCAATATTGTTCGCACTCTTATGGAAAAATTGTGCCATTTTTCTAAATCCGTTTCACTGCACATTCCGGCAATGACTAAAGTTCTGCATATCCTAGGTGCGTAGAGCAGCCTAAGCCGAAACTCGCGAATTATTGTGTGTAAAGAAGAAAACCTATCCGTAAAACTATCGATAATTCTACTAAATCTTTCTAAATCCGCAAATACCGACAACTTGAATTTAGATTCTAAGTAAATATTTGGCAATCCAGACGAAAATTAGATTGTCTGATAAGCCAGATTAAGCCAAATTCGCAGGCGTGAATAACCGCGATTGCTCTGACTGCTAATGATCTGAAAGCATTGCGACCCCTATCGCAGCGGCATTCAACCCGAGTTGTCCGGAAACAAACGACGTGCTTTCGTATGAAGGAGGAAATGAGAATTCCCTGGCCCTTCGAACTATAGCGTCGAGCACCAGGCCGCCGGCCAGCATTACTTCGCCGCCGATAACAACGCGTTCAATATTAAGGAGATTCACAACGCTTGCAATCGCCGAACCGACATAAGTGCCGGTTCGCTCCAACATCAAGATGGCGAAGTCGTCTTCCTCTGCCGCAGCCGATACGATGTCGGAGATCGTCAACTCCTGTTCGTCCAGCTTGCTCAAAGATGATGTGCTGTCCTGGTAAATTCTGTCGCGCGTCCGCCGGACGATATTTTCCGCCGAAGCCACATCCTCAAGACGAAGCCCGTCCGAGTTGATCGTCACGTTGCCGAATTCTCCAGCAAATCCCGAAACACCACGCCAAATTTCACCGCCGAATATTAGTGCTCCGCCGATTCCCTTGCCGATTGTTGCGTAAAATAGATCGCTGCTTCCGCGTCCCGCCCCAAGCCGATATTCGCCAAAGGCAGCGGCGTTTGCGTCGTTTTCAATGGTAGCTGTTATACCCGTAGATGCGCTTACTTCGCGAACAATGTCAACCCGTGCATTTCCCGGCATCAGCGACGAGAATGCCACACGGTTCGTCTTTTTGTCGACGAGTCCGGGAATGGCGATTCCGACTTTATTGAAATCTCCAAATTGATCCCGAAGGCCGCCGATAAAACCACAAAGTTGTTCGATCGGATCCTTTGCCGTATCGAATGGTTCTTTGCGGGAATCAATGATATCGCCGGCTTCATTTATCGTCACGGCGTTGAAGTTTCCTGTTGAAACCTCGACACCGACAAGCTTTTCGACACGTTCATCAGTTAAACTCATATTTTGTAACGCTGAGTAAAGGGATTTTAGACACTGCCGGGTAAAGTGTCAACCGAATTAATACTGTGCCGTTAGTGTCTCACAGTTCACCAAAAAGTTTGACTGAATTGACCCGGAGATATACTCTTTTGAAAGCCCTTCGCCCATTAATCGTAACCGTGTTCCCGTATGGATGAGCTGTCACAAATAATCGCGCAATACGGCATTTATGCGGTTTTTGCATTATGCACTGTCGAAGGCGACATTACATTGCTGATCTCCGGCGCAATGGCCCAAAGCGGATTCTTCGGTCCGTATAGCTTTCTTAAAGTATTTCTTTTCGGCACGCTCGGCGGAATGGTCGGTGACTGTTTCGGCTATGCAGTCGGCCGTATCTTTCACGAAAAAGCAAAGGATTACCGTTTTTATCAGATCGCCCAGCCCCGAATAGAAAAACTGATAGATAAATTTGGCGGGTTCGCAATAGTTATCTCGAAATACATTTATGGCATCAGAGCAGCGATGTGCGTATTTTACGGGATCGGCAAGATGCCGTTTCATCGTTTTCTTATTCTGGACGCGATAAGCTGTTCTGTTTGGGTTCTTTTGCTCGCCGGAACCGGTTATTTCTTCAGCGGTGCCATTACTTCGATAATCGGCGATTTCCAGCAGATCGGAATCGCGTTGTTCTTCCTAATTTTGTTCACAGTGATCGTGCTGTATTCGATCGAAAGGTTTTGGCTGTCCGAAAAAGTCGAGGAAGTCGATCCGGTTGTCGTACACCGGATCGAAGAAAAGCTGCACGGCATTGAAGAAGTTGCACAGGAAAAATTCCACGATCTTAGCGAACGGCTGCACTTGACCCGCGAACCTAATCGTGAAGAGATTAAAGATGCCGAAAACAAACCCGACGCCAAGCCATCTCCAAGAGCGGCAAAAAAATGATCTAGCCTCTACCCAATAGTCCGGCGCCTACGGTAATATAAGGCGTCGCGTTCGACACCCGAAATTCAATTAATTCCAAAGGAACTAAAATTTAGTGATAATCGAAGCATCCGCACCGACGAGGGTCGATCTCGCCGGTGGAACAATTGATATTCCGCCGCTTTTTCTTTTTCACGAAGGGGCAGCGACAATAAATTTCGCGGTTGACCTATATGCGACTTGCCGGATAGAGACGCGAACCGACAGCCGAATTGCTCTCGAATCCGTCGATCGCGGCGAAAGGTTCGAGATCTGCCTTGAACACATTGACAGGCTACGGGATGAGCCGCGGCTCGAACTTCTTTCAAAACTCGTGCATTTTTTCCGGCCACAGACTGGGTTCAATATGGTCACGAACTCCAATGCTCCGGCCGGTGCGGGGCTTGCCGGATCGTCCACGCTGAATATTGCGTGTATCGGCGCGTTGAACAAGCTTGTCGGAAACAGATATTCTCCCGACCGTTTTATACAAATTGCTGCAAACGTCGAATGCCAGGTTATCAAAGTGCCGACCGGCTTCCAGGATTATTACTCGGCGCAGTACGGCGGCGTGGCTTGTATTCATTTTGCTCCCGACGGAATACGCCGCGAAGCACTGGAGATCGACACCGAAACGCTTCAGCGGCGGATCGCGGTCTGTTACACTGGCGAGCCTAGAAATTCGGGCACGAACAATTGGGAGATAACCAAACGCCACATTGACGGCGACAAGGAATTATTTGAAATATTCGACGGCATCCGCGATACGTCGCTCGCCGTTCGAAAAGCTTTAATCTCGAATAAATGGGACGAAGTTGGAATAATTTTGCGTGACGCGCATCCGCAGCGCAAGCGATTGTCACCCCACATTACCACGCCGCATATGGACGCTCTCATCGATTCGGCAATTTCGAACGGAGCAATCGCAGCGAAGGTTTGCGGAGCGGGCGGTGGCGGCTGCATAGCTTTTTTCTGCGAAGAAGGCCGAAAACCGGAAGTTGAAGCAGCTCTGGCTTCGCACGAAGGCGTCGAGGTGTTGGCTTGGTCGCTGGCAAAGGATGGGCTTGTCGTGCGGACAGAGGCTCACGCTTAAACTCTTTTTTTGATTCGAACATTCGAATGTTCGGGAGGCGAGTAATGAAACGTGCTCTACTTCTAATTTCTTTTTCGCTATTGTTTGGCTTTTTGTTTGCCGCAAGCAACCACGCACAGTCTAGCGGTCGTGTTTTTTGGCGCGGAATGGTCGATAACCGCGTGCACCTTATTGTTAACGGCTCGACGCTGACGTCACGAACAATAGCGGGAACTACTACGCCGGAAGGAGTTTACAGCTTCACCGCACCTCTGCCTAGAGCGGCTGTTAAGGTAGGCGTTCTTAAGGTAAAAGGCCGCAGCAAATTAGTTCGCGTGATCGAGCAGCCGTCGGAACAGAACGATTTCACGGCCATCGTGGAGATCTATGATGACGGCAGCGGAGCAAAAGAGTATCAGATCGAGATCTTCTGGTGAAGATAATTCCACAATTCCTGTCACAAAATTCTTTCTTTCGGTGTTTTAATTTTTAGAAAGCAATTTTCAATTCAAAAATCGGAGGAACTTTTTAAATGCGTATTTTTTTGAATCCCATACTGCTGTTTTGTGCAGCAGTTCTGCTTTTCGTTACATTGCCCGTGTCTACGGTGATCGCACAGGATGCGAAAGAAGCAAAGACGAAAGTGGCTTACAAAACAAAGGAATTTTGCTCGAATAACAGTTACAGTTCCGGCGATCGTGTCGGCTACAGCGAGATTAAAGAATTTACACTGTTGAGTAGCGGGACGATAAGAGTTGACGGAGCCAAAAACGGCGGCGTCAGCGTCCGCGGCGAAGAGCGTTCGGATGTTTTGGTCAAGGCTTGCGTGCAGGCATGGGCAACCTCAGACGAAGCGGCGCGTTCTGCTGTTTCGAAAATTCAGATCAGTACCAGCGGCGTCATCAAGGCAGCCAACCCGGACGCTGAGAACAACTGGGGAGTTTCGTATGAGGTTCGTGTTCCGCGAAACTCGAACTTAAAGTTAAACGCGCACAACGGTGGTATTTCCGTAAAGTCGGTTGACGGCACAATAGAATTTGAAACTCTGAACGGCGGAGTGAATCTCTACGACGTTTCAGGTGATGTTCGCGGCAAGACTACAAACGGCGGCGTAAATGTAACGCTTTTCGGTTCCGGTTGGAGAGGAAACGGGTTGGACGTTGAAACTAAAAATGGCGGAATAAACTTGTCGATTCCAGAAAGCTACGCCGCAAATATTGAAACGGGAACTGTTAATGGCGGGTACAAGAGCGACATCCCAAGCCTTAATATCACAACCGAGAACATCAAAGGCGACGGATACGTTCGATCAAGGTCCCGCACAATAACCACAAGCCTCAACGGCGGCGGTGCCCCGATACGAATTATTACCACGAATGGCGGCGTAAGGATCAATAGTTCAGACAACTCGAACAAAAATTGATCATTGTCAAAATATTAAATTCCGGAGAAGGCCGTGATCGCGGCCTTTTTCTATGCAGCCTCGATCGCTTTGGCAAGTGAACGGAAAATATCGCGTCCGTCGTTCGAACCCAACAGTTCCTCGCACGCGCGCTCCGGGTGCGGCATCATCCCCAGAACGTTGCGATCCTGATTACAGATTCCAGCGATATTCGAACGGGCTCCGTTCGGATTCGATTCCTGAGTCACCTCGCCATCGGTTGCGCAATAGCGGAAAACAATCTGTCCGTTTTCTTCCAGTGAATCGAATGTCGCGTCGTCGCAAACATAATTTCCCTCAGCGTGCGCTATCGGAATCGAAAGAACCTTTCCATTTTCTAGTTCGCTCGTGAAAGGGGTATTTTCGTTCTCGATACGTATATTTATATGGCGGCAAACAAAATGCAGGCCGGCGTTTCTAATCAACGCGCCCGGAAGTAAACCGCTTTCGCAAAGTATCTGAAATCCGTTGCAGATGCCGAACACAAATTTTCCGTCGGCCGCGAAATTTTTAACCGCCTTCATCACCGGCGAAAATTTTGCCAACGCTCCGGCCCGCAAATAATCTCCGTAAGAAAATCCGCCCGGAACGATGATAGCGTCATAACCACTAAGATCGGTCTGCTTATGCCAGATAAAATCCACCGGCTGGCCGACATGCTTGGACACGACGTGATATGCATCGTGGTCGCAATTAGAACCGGGAAACACTATTACGCCAAATTTCATAACTGTAATGGTGAATGATGAACGATGAATGGTGAATGAAAGCAGCTTTTTACTCCGCTCATCATTCACCGCTCACAATTCATCATTATGAAACTATTTCCACCCGATAATCTTCTATGACCGGATTTGCCAGAACATCGTGAGCAATTTTCTCGGCCGATTCGCGTGCATCCGATTCGGTTGCGGAATCGTCGAGAGCTATCTCAAAGTATTTTCCCTGCCGAATATCGTCGATATTCTTATACCCGAGCAATTCGACCGAGTGGTGAATTGCCTTTCCCTGCGGATCAAGGACGCTTGGCTTTAACGTAACATAAACTTTTGCTTTCATTTGCGGCTCCAAAATAAATTTTAGATTCTGACGCAAAACCTTGTTTTAATCAAAGCCTTGTGATAAGTTTCTGTGTAACTTTTTCTGCCTGCTTTGTAAAAGTCTTCCTAACCCCTTTAAGGAGAAACATTAGAAAATGCAAAATCAGAAATCTGCTCTTGGACTGGACGGAAACGTAACGGCTTTGATCGGTTACATTATTTGGATTGTTGCCTTGATATTAATTTTTATTGAAAAAGACAACAAATTTGTACGGTTTCACGCGTTTCAGTCGGTTCTATTCGGCGTGACGTTCATTGTAATATTCGTCGCCCTGGCAATTGTGACCGGAGTTCTGGCTTTCGTTTCCGGCACATTGGCGACCTTATTCTCTCTACTTTACATTCTCGTATGGCTGGCGGCGCTCGGCGGAATCATTCTTCTGTGTGTCAAGTCGTTCCAGGGACAGATGTTCAAATTGCCTGTAATTGGGGATTTGGCTGAAAAATGGTCGGCTTAATCGAACACTCTTGCGAACACTCGATCTACATTTCTTAGATAGTGCTTCAGATCAAAGACGCGGGCAATTTCTTCTTGCGACAGATGAGAAGAGATGTCCGCGTCGTTCGTTACCATCTCCTTGTAATCCCCGCCCTCGTCCCAAACCTTCATTGCATTTCGTTGAGTAAAAACGTAAGCGTCCTCGCGTGAAACGCCTTTTTGGGTAAGCTCGAGCATAAGTTGGCCACTGAAAACGAGCCCTCGCGTTATCTCAAGATTTTTCAACATGTTTTCCGGATACGCAACAAGCGTATCGAGCAGGCTTGTGATTTTTGCGAGCATGTAATCAAGCGTAGCGGACGAATCGGGCAGGACGATACGTTCCGCCGACGAATGCGAAATGTCACGTTCGTGCCAAAGAGCGACGTTTTCAAACCCGACTATCGAATTTGCCCGAACGGCCCTTGCCATTCCGCAGATTCGCTCCGACAAAATCGGATTTCGCTTGTGAGGCATTGCCGATGAGCCTTTCTGTCCTATCTTAAACGCTTCCTGCGCCTCGCGAACTTCCGTCCGCTGCCAATGTCTCACCTGAATCGCTATCTTCTCAAGCGTCGATGCGATGATCGCCAAAGTAGAAAGATACTCGGCATAGCGGTCGCGCTGAATCACCTGCGTCGAAATTTCGGCGACCTTGATGCCTAGTTTTGCGCAGACACGTTCTTCGACGTTAGGGTCGAGATGAGCAAACGAGCCAACCGCTCCGCTTATCTTTCCGACCGCAACCGCCTCTTTTGCCCGTTCCAGGCGTTTGCGGTTTCGCTTCATTTCCGAATACCACAACGCCCAAACTAGGCCGAACGAAGTAGGCTCGGCATGGATGCCGTGGGTACGCCCGATCTGGGGTGTGTCCTTGAATTCATAGGCTCTTCGTTTCAAAACCGGAAGTAAGGCGTCGATCTTCGCCAGCAAAACGTCACAGGAATCTCGTAATAGCAATGCGTTTGCCGTATCTACAACATCGCTCGATGTGAGACCGTAATGTACGAACCGAGCAGCGTCGCCAATGTTCTCAGCCAGATTTGTCGTAAACGCGATAACGTCGTGATCCGTAGTTTTTTCGATCTCATTTATGCGCTCGACCGTAAACGCCGCTTTCGATTTGATATGCTCCAACGCATCTTTTGGAATCGTCCCGTCATCGGCATGCACCTCACAGACGGCTATTTCGACGTCCAGCCATTTCTGAAACTTGTTTTGTAGCGACCAGATTGCGCCCATTTCGGGCAATGTATAACGTTCGATCATTTCGAGATTCTCAAGGCCCTTAAATCTTTAATTTCAATTCAAAGATAATGGCAAAACTCTGTTCCTTCAAACGTCTGCGTGATAATCTACGTAAACCAATAACGTAGAGTGTTTGAATATGGCGGAAAGAACAAGTTCGATGGGGAGCAAGGATCGGCTTGCTAAATTGCTGACTCAGGAAGTTATAGACGGCTCGTATGCCGAAGTTGCGAATACGCACGAGGTAAATCGTCAGAGCGCCGTCAAAGAGATACTGGTGCATGTTTTCCTGATGTCGAAATTCAATATTATCGGCTCGCTTCTAACCGTCGGTGAAGCTCAGAGTCAATATTTACGGGCTTCCGGAGGCCAACAGGCGGCGCATTGCGCACCTGGCCAGATATTGTCCAACGGAGTGCCTATCCAGAATCTGCTTACGGCCTCGGTCGATCTGCAGCTCGCGGTCGAAAATCTATTTGGCCGAACCGACGCGATCGATACAAAATTCAACAAGGCTGATTCGCGTGCTGAGGAAAATGGCCTGAGAAACGCTTTTGGACGTGCATGCGGCCATGCAGCCGAGGCGGGAAAAACTGTCAGATTCAACCGCGCTTACGAATTCTATCGGTACATTTCAGCAGCATTTATTATGTACAAATCTGCGGGTATACAAGCTTATATGACCGCCGGGATGAGGCAGCGAGCTTTGATGAAGCCTAACGACCCGACCGACCGGACGGCGCGTGAGGAAACTATCCGTATCCTTGAGGCCTATTCTTCTACGCTCGCCACCTCGGACGACTCGCTCGAAACTGTGTTGGGGCTTTTTCCGGAAGATCTATGGCGGCAGTACCGGGCTATTGTCTGATTCCGATTCGCCGTAAACCGTTTGTTCTTCCTCAACAACCGCTACTTCCCTGTCGCCCAAAATATCTTCAACGTAAACTTTTTCAACCAATACGACAACTACCGCAAGCAGCGGTGTTGCGAGTACCAGCCCAAGTCCGCCGATCATTGCTCCTAAAGCAAGCTGGAAAATGATCGTTAAAGCGGGTGCTAATTCCACGGTTTCGCGTTCGATTATCGGCGTCACGATATTCGATTCGATCAATTGAACGCCGACGTAGAGGCCGAGCACATAAAGCGCGCTGATCGGGCTGTCGATAAACGCAAGCAGCAACGCCGGAATGGTCGAAATTATCGGGCCAAAATTTGGTATGAACGAAAGCAGCCCGGCGATCAAAGCCAGTGTCAAAGCAAGCGGCACGCCTAGAATTGAAAGCCCGACCCACGTCAGCAAGCCGATGAATACCATCGAGCCTACCTTCCCGATCAGCCACCAGCGAAGCGTCTCGTAGATCGCATTTAGAATTTCTTTTGCCCTTTCGCGGCGGGACAGTGGGAAAAGTCTAGTGAGTCCGCCAGAATAAAATCGCGGTTCGCTGGCAAAATAAATAGCGAGCAGGATCGTGATGAAGAAGTTTCCCACCGCACCGACCGTCGATGAAAAAAATCCACCAACCCGCGTAAGCATGCTCGCCGCGTCGATCTTTGCCATCACCTCTTCGCTGCCCGGGAGCTGAGCAAGGATCGTCCTGCCCCAACTGAATTGAGATATATACTCTGCCGCCTGGTTTGCCGACCGTGGTATCTCAAAACGCAGGATCTTGACCTGTTCGGCAACGCTTGGAGCAAGCAGGGCGATTGCACCCGCGATAACCGCGATCAGCAAAACCGCAACGACCAGCACGATCCAGCTTTCGCCGATAGGTAGCCAGCGCCGCAAAATATCGGCAAGTCCGCGCAGGAATATCGCCAGCAAAGCCGCGGCAAAGATCAGCAGCAGAATATCAAACGTAAAGTAAATGAGAACAAGACTGAGAGCGGCGATAACGACGATAGCCACGGCGATCAACACTCGCTCGGTAAAGCTTTTTCCGTGGGTAGGAAGTTCAGCCATGTTAGATGACGTTTTTTGCGATAAGAAGTTCGGCGTTTAGTATCGCAGAACCGGCAGCGCCGCGAACGGTATTGTGGCTAAGGGCTACGAAACGATAGTCGAAAACATTGTCGGGAAACACGCGCCCGACCGTAATTGTCATTCCGGCTCCGTTGTCCCTGTCCAGACGTGGCTGCGGACGCGAAGGTTCGTCAGAAACCTCGATAAAATGCTCAGGCGACGAATGTAAATCGAGAGAAGGGAACACCTTCATCGCTTCGATTACACTTTCCATCGTCGCAGTCTGCTTTAAGTTGACCCGAACGGACGCCGTGTGTCCGTCGATCACATCCACCCGAAAACACTGTGCCGAAACCGTGAAGTCGGCTTTTTCAATCGCGCCGTCCTTTATCGTTCCCAGAATTTTTTGGGCCTCGGTTTCGACCTTCGGTTCTTCCCCGGCAATGTAGGGCAGCACATTATCGGCAATGTCCATAGAGGAAACGCCCGGATAACCCGCGCCCGAGATCGCCTGCATCGTCGTGACGATGGCCGATTCGACGCCGAATTTCCGGTGCAAAGCGGCAAGCGGCGGAGCAAAGCTGGCTACCGCGCAATTTGGATTGGTAACAATAAAACCCTTGCCGAAACCTCGCTTCTTTTGCTGAACGGCGATCAGGGCCAGATGTTCATGGTTGATTTCGGGGATCAAAAGCGGAACGTCCTCGTCCATTCGGTAACTGGACGAATTACTTATCACAGGATAACCAGCTCTTGCAAAAGCTTCTTCGGTTTCGCGGGCGACGGTGGACGGCAGGCTGGAGAAAACAAGGTCACAGTCCATCGGCGGTTCTATCGGCTGAATGACGATTTCGCGGACATTTTCCGGGATCGTTCCCGTCAGTTTCCACGCGCACGCCTCGGCGTATGTCTTTCCCGCCGATCTGTCCGACGCAGCAAGAGCAGTTATCTCGAACTGTGGATGCCCCTGCAGCAGCTGAATAAACCTCTGCCCGACCGTTCCGGTCGCACCCAAAATTCCTACACGATATATTCTTCCCATAAATATTAAGGCGAACGGAAAGTCTAAATTAGCAAAAAGAAAAAGGAAAGTACCTGTGATCGTTCTGTAACTAACGGTTTTGTTAACCCGGCGGTGCGTTCAACGGGTGTTAACGCGGCACGTCTAGCGCAGGATTCCTGACAAAAAAGCTACCGGGGACAAGCTTGAAACCGGCGTGAGTCACGGGCATCACCGGCCATTCTTCTGGCCGTGGAATATGCGTAACACCGAGCGTGTACCATACAACCACATCCTGATTCTCAAGGGATTCGTTGTTTGCAACGAATCGCGGCAGACCGTCGTCGCCCTTGCTCTGATTCGGATAAACTCCTGCCGGATATAGTTCACCGGAATTATATCGCGTAGCCCAGAAATGATTGTTGACGAACTGCGCCCGTTTTCTAACTGATGATTCTGGAGACATATACGGCACCGAGTTCGATCCGGGCACCAGAATAAATCCTGAGGGCTGACCGAGCGAATTTTTCGCCATAGTGTTGACAACTGTCCATACGCGGGCGAACTGCATATCCATCTTTCGTTGCGATTCGGATTCATTTTTTAGCAGCGTTTCGCGCATCACAAAGCCGTTTAAGTACGGGTTATTAACACCCGGCGGCATTGCGCTGGTGTTCATCTCGGTTATCGAATTTTTTACGCCGTCAACATCAAAATCGAGCCGGAAATTAAAGAAATGCTGATGATGTGGGGCAACTATATTTTCCGAAACTAGATGTCCCACCGAACCTGCGAGAGTATGTTGATTGTGAGATTGTGTCTTCTCGGCAACGCCTTTCGCCAGCATAATGCCTGTAAGAGCCAGATCGACCTCTATCGAACCGTCCTGCTTGAAAATATAACTCACGGCGTAGTCGTAGTTCCCGATAGTTGCGACAAAGAATAGGACTAGCTCGCGTGCGCGTCGCGATTCGTTCTTGCCGCTTACCGTGTCGAAATGTTTCCACAGAAGCCCCCCATCACGCTCATAGATTCCGACGGCTCGCTCAAGAGTATAAGGATTGCCCTCATCATCGGCAAAAACCGCGTCGATAAGCTGCGCATTTTCAGGAGCGTCAAGTTTAGGCTCAAGCGGGCTTGCCAGTCGCCCGACGCTGTATTCGCCCACGTCGAACGCAGCTCGCCAGCGCCAGTTCTTATCCGGATCACCATACGGTACGACCATTTCGGCAAGCGAGGCGCGGTAAAGAATCGGCCTCGATCTTTCGTTTTCATCGTAAGCGACCCTGTGCAGCACAAGTCCTTCGCGCGGATGCATCGTATAACGAAACCGCCATTTCTGCCATGTTATCTCATGGCCGCTGATCCGATAGCTCACCCCGTCCGGTTGCGAGATTACCAGAGTCTTAGGACGCTCGCGCAGCTTGCCAACCGACTTTTCATCGAAATCCTGGCTGGTGGATGAGATCGGCACAACTCCAGTATCGGTAACGTCAACGACTGTACGGCTGTTCATGTTGACGATCGCCACTACCCCCTCAATCGGCCGGCCGTAATAATTGGCTCCGTCTCCCTTAAAATAAGAAAGCCCGCGAAGAAGCCGCCCTTGAAATTTTCCGTCCACTTGCCCGACAGCCCAACCATCAATAGCAACCTTTTCAAAATCGGTGATACCGCGCCTTTTCATTGCTGCCTGCCACCGCTCGTCCGCCCTCACAAGTTCATCGACGACTTCGTATTCGCCCAAGAAAACGAGAGGCTGGACTCCGGGAATCTCTTTCCACGACATCAGCTTATTCGTCTGCAAGTCAACGGTCGCCTCATACGTTTTGTTTCGCTGTCGATCAAGGACAATCGCGAAGGCTTCACGCCGGTAGTCGTTTCCCGGCTTGAAACTTAGTACGCTTTCTTTTGAAGGCTCGTGTAGTTGAACGGTAGAGAAAAGAGCGATTTTAGGAAAATCCTTAATGCCGCGAAGAATCTTGACAGAGTTTTCGATTTCGGACGCACTCAGAGGATCCAAAGGATGACTGTTTTGCCCGACCGTGAAAAAGGCAAGAAACGAAAGATGAAGGACGATGCTTAACAAATAGCCAATGGAATACTTTCTCATAACTGTTGCTCCGAAACCGTAGCGAAGATTGAAGATTCGTTAAATCTTTAGGAACCGACGGCACCGCGAAAAGTACAGTGGCTAAACGCAACGATAGTCGATTGTATTATCCGGCAACATGAGTCCGACCATTATGATCATTCATTCACCATTGTCTCTTTCAAATCGCGTCTGTGGCCGTGTAGGTTTGCCGGATACCTCGATAAAACGCTGACCAATCGTCCCGGTTACACCCAATATGCCGACTCGACATTTCCTGCTTATAAAATACCAAATGCTATGTTAATGGCACAGGCAAGTCTATAAGTAGTACAGAGAGGTTGTATCCTAAAATCGTTTTTCCGTAAGGTAATCTGACTGTAAGATGTTTTTTCTGTTTTTAAGTTACCTTTTCTTGTTTCGCGTGCTTCTTGGATAAAAAAAGATATGTCCACGAAACACCGAAGTATGCCAAAGAACCCTATTTAAACCGCTGCTAATTCAAATTTAAGACCTACTTTCAGAGTTAGTTGTATAAATGGTGGTTTCTTTTAATGCTTTTTCTAAGTTCATACACTGTTCCAGCACGTACGCTGATGCCTTACTAAAGCAAGCCATTTTTTTCCCGATAAGAGTGTAATTTACTCGTCAATGTATAAAATTCCATTGTACGGCGGATCGCCGTAAAACTCGACTGGATCGATGCGGTCGGAGGTGCCTTTTCCTCCTTGTTCGCGGTTTCGGAATTCGAAATGTAGATGCACCTTATCGGCGGCTATGCCTTTTGCATTTCCGGTGTCGCCGACCAATCCGATAGGAATATTAGTGTACTCGATTATCTGCCCGACGGCGACCATTGCCATCATCAAATGGGCATAAAATGCGTAACGTTTTTTCCCGTTGTGCTCGAACTTCAGGTTGATAGTAATGCCGTATTTGCTGCCGGGTTTATCTACGTAGGTGACGCCCACCACTTCTCCCTTGGATACTGGAAAAACGGCCGTGCCCATCGGTTGCTGAAGGTCCCATCCTTTATGAAAACGCGGCGAGCCGTCGTTATATTTCCGAACCCAGCCAAAAGTGTTATATTTGCTGCTGTTCAGGATCTGATTGTATTCGAGTGGGTATCTAATCATCGACGCCTCCAGTATTTATTTAAAATATTGACGGACTAATTGAAGAATATTGCGGCTTTATGTTAGTGCTTCCTTCATTCGGCGAACGCCTTCGGCCATGCGCTCTTCCGTGTTGCAGAAAGATATACGCAGGAAACCTTTCGCCTCGCTGCCGAAGGCAACGCCGGGCACCGAGATGACGCGGTTCTGCAGGAATTTTTCGGCAACTTCCAGATCGTCGCCGACCGAACGCACGTCGAGCATCGTATAAAACGCGCCTTCAGGCGATGTAGCCTTAAGGCCTAGCTCATCGGCAAATAATTTGACAAGAAATTCGCCGCGTTTCTTATAGATTTCACGAGCAGTTTGCTTTGAGCGTTCTGCTTCTTCGGACCATCCTAGTAGCGCCGCTTTCTGAGAAATCGTCGAAGTACAAACGGTCAGAAATCCGTGTAGTACAAGCGAAGCTTTCGATATTTCCTTCTGTGAGGTCGCCAACCACCCGAGACGCCACCCGGTCATGCTCAGCGATTTTGAGAGGCCGCTGACGATCACCGTCTTGTCATAATATTCCGAGGCCGAGTGCGGGCGTTCAGTAAAGTAAAGATCGCTATAAATTTCGTCCGAGATCAGAAAAATTCCGGTGTCCTTTAACGTCTCTGCGATCTGTTTCAGATAGTCCGGCCTGAATATTTTTCCGGTCGGATTCGATGGGCTGATAACGACTGCGGCCTTTGTTTTCGGGGTGATCGCTTTTTTGAATTCCTCGATGTCGAACGCGAAATCCTTGTCCGCAGGCAGCCTATAATAAACCGGATTTCCGCCAGTAATTTTTACGCAGGCCTCGTAGGCAGGAAAGCTGGGATTGGGCAGCAACACGTCGTCGCCCTCGTCAACGATCGACATGAACGCCGCCGTCATCGCTTCTTGCGATCCCACAGTTATAACGACATCGCTAAGACCAAGATTCAGATGCGGATATTGCTCGGCGATTTTTTCGCGAAGAGTCGGAATACCGGCGTGCGATGTGTAGCCGTTCTGTTCTTCGAGCGTTATCCGCGAAGCCTCTTGCCGCATAAAGTCGGGCGTAGGCAGATCTGGCTCGCCAAGACCGAAATTAATGCTGTCCGGCAACGCTCGTTCGAAAAACTGCCGTATCAGTGTCGGCTGCAGGCCTTGTAAGCGCTTCGGCAACACAAACTTCTCGCTTTTCTGAATCGGTGTCATCTATTGCTTTTCTTCTTCCAGACTCTCTTCGAGCTCTTCGCGAACCGTGCCGACCTCGACGTTATATTCACCCTCTGCAGCCGTGTTCGGATCACTCGTAAGAATTCCGCCGATAGATTCGATCTCGCCAATTATCTTTTGGCCAAGTCCCGTGATTTTGTCTTTAAGGCTGTGCTTTTCGCCTTCGTTATGCAGTTCGGTTTCTGGTTTCATATCTATTCAATTCTAACAATTAATATGGATGGCATTCAAAAGCCAGCCATTAGCGAATTTGATATGCTCAAAATCGCTACGTCTCCGCAGCATAAGTCTACCGCAAATAGTCCTCAAGCTTCGTCGAGTTGTCGGTTTTTTCGTCGCGGTATTTGACTATGATGGGGCAATAGATCGACAGCCCGTTCTCTTTACCAAAACCTGATGTAATTTCCCTCGATCCCTGAACGACGACCGCATCGGCCGGAACTTCAAGAGGCTTATCACCGTCGGCTTTTATAACTGTTCCGTTCGGCAGATCGAACAGCGGCGTTGAGCGAGTTAGTATAACGCCGGAAGCAAGAACGGCACGTGTCCTAACTATTGTGCCTTCGTAAACGCCGGTATTTCCGCCGACAAGCACGTCATCCTCGATAATAACCGGAACGCCTCCGACAGGCTCCAACACCCCGCCGATCTGTGCCGCAGCCGAAAGATGAACACGTTTTCCGATCTGGGCGCATGAACCGACTAGAGCGTGCGAATCGACCATCGTTCCCTCGTCAATATAGGCTCCGACGTTTACATAGCATGGCGGCACAAGCACGACATTCGGCGCGACGTATGACCCGTCTCTGATCGTCGACCCACCCGTTACTATCCGCACGCCGTCTTCGAGCGACATCGGTCGAAGTGGAAACGTGTCTTTATCGAAGAAACGAAATGTCTCGGTAGGCTTCGACATCTCGACCATCTTCCCCATCCGAAACCCGAGCAAAATTCCCTGCTTTACCCAGGAATTCGCCCGCCAAACACCGTCCGCACCTTTTTCAGCAGAACGGATCTCGCCACGACGGAGCGCGGTTTTGAAATCCTCATAGACTTCCCGGTCACCGGAGTCGAATTCCGTTTTTGCGAAAAGCCCTTCGATCTTTTCTTTGAGTTTCACTTTTTATCCCTATTGAGCGATCAATCTCTTTGTTAAATCCTACTCAAAACTTGTAGGTTTCACAGTGAATAACATTCTCTTCAAATTCAAGCAAATACTCAGAGTCAGCCGCGTAGTACTTGGCCTTTTCAAAGTCATCGCCCGCAAAACTTCGAATGTTATCGTAGTTTTCCCATTTGGTTACGGTCCAAAAGTGGCAGACCTCTCCGTCGATCCGACGCAGGATCTCGATCCCACGATTGCCCTCAATCGACCTGTAATCGGGAACAGCTTTTTCGATCAAAAAATTAAGGTACGCGTCCGCGTCTTTTGCGGTCGTTGTACCATGCCAGACCCTTGTAATCAGAGATTGATCCACAGCAGAAAAATTATCGTTAGCGATGAGCCACAACCGCTCTAGCTATCAAGCCGATCCCACCGGCAAACAAAACGAGCATAATTATCGTGTTAAAAAGGCTAGTCGGTTGAAAATATATTTGCAGATTCATCAGAATACCTGAAGCAATGACGATGATGCAGATCGCGATCAGTACCCAGCCGATGATCGACTTGCCGTTAAAGAAAACGAACGCGATGCCGAATACCAGCGGGACGAGCGACAGGCCGAATGTGTTGTAGCCGCCCCAATTCCAAAACCCGCTGGTGACGATCACGCGGCTGATGAGCATATAGCCACCAGAGATCGTCATGATGAATCCTATAACGAACTCGATCAAACCTCCCGGAGTCCCGCCCGGCTTTTTTAGATCGTCAATTTCCATAAAAAACTTGTCACTTGTCACCACCCCTATTCACTGGAGTAAAGATACCAATTCTTCGGTGGTTAGTTAAAAGTGCAAAGTGGATAGGTTCAAGATCTTTCCACTAGGTTTAAATCTCTAATTAGCGCCTGTAACATCGCGCGAGCTTCGGCTGATACCGGAACGAGCGGCAGCCTTAAATTCTCTTCGCACAAACCCATTTCTTTCATCACAAATTTGCACGGAGCGGGCGACGATTCGATAAAATTCGCCTCCATAAGCGGTAAAATTTGGTAATGGATTTTTCTCGATGCCGTGTGTGCGCCATCAAGTGCCTTTTCGATCATTCGCGAAGTCTCCTTCGGAACCTCGTTTGCGCAGACCGATACAAGCCCATCGGCGGCGAGCGAGATCAACGGCAAAGCGGTCGCGTCGTCGCCCGAAAAAACCTTGAAATTCTTTGGCCGGTTTTTAATTATCTTCATCACCTGAGAAAGATCACCTGACGCCTCTTTTGTTGCGACAATGTTTTCGAAGGACTCGGCAAGCCGCAGCGTGGTCGTTGCCGAGATATTAGAAGCAGTTCGCGATGGCACGTTGTAGAGCATAATCGGCAAACCCTTAACGCTTTTTGCGATCTCTGAAAAATGTGCAAAAAGCCCCTCCTGAGTCGGTTTATTATAGTAAGGAGCAACGATCAATGTCGCGTCGGCACCGGCTTCTCTCGCTTTTCTAGTGAAGTCTATCGTTGCCGCAGTGTTGTTGCTGCCCGTTCCGGCAATGACTTTCGCATTGAGTTTATGACCGACCTCGACCGTCATTCGTATAACATGAAGCCTCTCGCCCTCGGTCAACGTCACGCTCTCGCCGGTCGTCCCGCACGGCACAAGAATGTTCACGCCATTCTTTATCTGCCGCTCGACTAGCGACCGAAAGCAATCGTCATCTATCGAACCGTTCTTTCTAAATGGCGTGACCAGCGCGGTGGCACATCCGCGCATCCAATCAACTTTTATCGTCATAATCTACTAAACTTTTGCGGTAAAAATTTCGTTCAGTATATTCTTAAGAGACGGTAACTTACAAAAATACGTTGCGGAAATTTATAGTCGTCATAAGTATTTCTTTCATCGCCACATTGGCGGGTTTGTTGATCGGTTGCTCCGAACGGGACCTTTCGACGCTGAACACTCCCGTACAACCGCCTCCGACGGCTGACAGTTTCTCATACCCTATCGGCAGAAAGGAATCGGTTACACAGGCCAAAGACGCCGACGAATGGTACAACGCCCTCGATTTTGGCGACGACAATCATCTCGGTGAAGACTGGAACAAGAATACCGGAGGAAATACCGATTGCGGCGAACCTGTTTACTCGATTGCAAATGGCGTGATCACTTACGCCGCCGATGCCGGACCGGGTTGGGGAAATGTCGTGATCGTAACTCATACTCTCGCGGACGGCACAAAGGTTCAATCGCTCTACGGACATCTTCAGGAGATCACAAAAACGAGGGGCGAGATCAAAAAGCGTGAGCAGATCGGCAAAGTCGGGAACGCAAATGGCCGATACCTTTGCCATCTGCATTTCGAGATCCGCGAAGAAACCTGTCCGTCTTGGGACGCGGTGTTTGTCGGCTACAGCCCGATAAGGTACGGCTGGCTCGATCCTTCTGATTTTATAGATCGCCAAACGCTGAAACACAAGCAGTAACGAGTGTGCTTCTCTCAAACAGATGCAACTGCAGTAAAAAACCGCTCGAGCTTGACCAGGTCTAAGCGTCCGTCCGTTCTCACGCCCGAACACAGATCGAGTCCGAAAGGCTGCACCGTTCCCATCGCTTCACGAACATTCTCCGCGTTCAATCCGCCAGCAAGAAAAACCGGTTTTCCGCATGTCTCTACTATCCTTCGGCTCAACCGCCAATCGTGCCGCCGTCCGGTTCCGCCCAGTTCTTTAACCGCCAATGTTGGATTCCCGCTATCAAGCAAAATCGCATCTGCAAAATCGGCGATTTCCGCTGCTTCATCGACAGATTCTTCGCTGGTAACGTGGATAACCTGCACAAGTTTAATGAGCGGCAAAGCTTGGCGAATGGCCTCGTACTCACGTCCCTCAATCTCATCGACAATCTGTATGGTGTTTGTTTTTGTGCGGTGATGGTGTTCGACAATGCCTTGGGCCGTCTGCCGACTTGTCAGCAGAAACGTCGCAATCGGCGGTGGAATTGTCTTCGCGATTCTTAAAATTTCTTCATCGCTAATCAGCCCGGGGCCCGACGGCATCTCACCGACCAGGCCAATTGCCGACGCTCCAAGCGATATCGCGTAGGCCGCTTCTTGTTCGTCGGCAATACAGCAAATCTTAACTCGCGGTTTCATAATCGAATTCCTTGTTCTGATTCTATTTGCAAACGAAAAAAGCGCAAAAGCGAATACTCGCTCTTGCACCCTTTCGAGAACCGAAAGCCTGAAAGAATCTATTTCAAAGTTTTATCGAAGGCTTTGACATATTCTGCTTTCCTGCTGTTATTGTGTGTTTTGTAAACGACTTTTTTATCTTTTATAACGACGACGGCGGAGGTTTTCTTCTTGTATTCATCGAAGAATTCCGTTATGCCAAGCTTTTCTGCCTTTGCTTTCGATTCCGCTGTTGTTTTGGCGTCCGTTACATCGAAAAATACGAAATTGAATTTTTCCGAATAGTCTTTTTGTAGTTCGGCAACAACCGGGTCGACGGTTTTGCAG
>JBQTJB010000011.1:0-3321 GCA_052387555.1 Blastocatellia bacterium
GTTCGCGGCTGGCGTCGCTGCCGTCGCTTTCGAAACGGTCTCCAAGTGCCCCGCTGCGGGGCGCTGGGGCCATCGGGGCAGATGGGGCAGATGGGGCGTCCGTTCCTACAGAAACGCCCTTTATGACGACCAACGACGCCGAAACCCCGATAAATGCCTCTGGCGTTTCATGCCAGGATGAAACAAAAACTGGGCTTTTTAGCGATATTGCCCCAAAACTGGATGATTCGGCCGAAACCATCGAAATGATCCGTGCCGAGATCGGAAATTGCACACGCTGCCCGCTCCATGCGCAGGGAAGGACGAAGATCGTTCACAGCACTGGCAATTTTAACGCCGATCTAATGTTCGTCGGCGAAGCTCCGGGTGCTGACGAGGATGAGCAGGGATTTCCGTTTGTGGGCCGTGCCGGACAGCTTTTGACAAAGATCATCGAGAGTATCGGCCTTACGCGTGAGGAAGTTTTTATCGGCAACATAAACCGATGCCGTCCGCCGGGAAACAGGCAGCCGATTCCCGAAGAAACGTCCGCCTGCCGCCCGTTTTTGCTGCGCGAGGTGGCCGTCGTTCGCCCGAAAGTGATAGTCGTGCTTGGAAATACAGCTACGCAAAATTTGCTGAGCATAAAGACGCCGATCTCAAAACTGCGCGGCAATTTTCAGGATTATTTCGGGGTTAAGGTCATGCCGACCTTCCATCCCGCGTATCTTCTACGCGACCCGCACAAGAAACGCGAAGTTTGGGAAGACATGAAAAAAGTACGGGATTACCTTAATTCGTAATCGTGTTAAATCTTTCTGAAACCAATTCCGATTACTGGACGAATTATCTCCCCGACGGTTCTATTTATAATATTGCGCACGCTTTTATCGAAAGCGTTTTACCCTTTGACGATGCTTGGCTTGCAGGATTTTGCGGTTGAAAACCATACCGAAACGGAAAAACTCTCCGCCGGGATAGAGCTGTGCCGGCAAATCACTCAACGTTACGGCACCAGCTTTTATTTCGCTACGCAGTTTTTCCCGAAAGAAACCAGAAACGGGATATATGCCGCCTATGCGTTCGCCCGTATACCGGATGAGATCGTTGACGATCCGACGGCCACGGACAGGCAGCAGGCGTTGAAACGGCTCGAAGGCTGGCGAGAGCAGTGGCTTTCGGCGATGGCAGCCGGAGAAAGTGAAGACCCGGTAATGCACGCGATCGTCCATGAGTTTCGGAAATACGGAATTCCGATCGTGGATGGCGAGGCTTTTCTGCGGTCGATGTTCATGGATGAAGAGAAGTTCGAGTATGAAGACTACGCCGATCTTGAAGGCTATATGTACGGCTCGGCGGGCGTGATCGGTTTGATGGTCACCCGCATCGTAGGCTACTCGACCGAGGCGGCATTTCCACACGCTATCAAGCTCGGGTATGCGTTTCAATTGACCAACTTCCTGCGTGACATTCGCGAAGACTGCGACGATCTGGGCCGTGTTTATATGCCGCAGGACGAGCTTCGCCGGTTTGGACTGACAAGCAGCGACGTGAAGAACCATGTTCGCGACGAACGGTTCGAAGCGTTTATGAAATTTCAGATCGAGCGAAACCGCCAGGTTTACCGCGAAGCCCTGCCGGGAATAAAGCTTCTGAATTGGCGCGGCCGGCTTGCCGTTCGCGTTTCATATGTTCTTTATAAAGCGATCCTGAATGAGATCGAGCGTGCCCATTACAACGTTTTTGCCGGCCGGGTTCGTACAAATTCACAGCAAAAAGTGTATCTTTCCTTAAAGGCCCTTGCCGGTGTCTATGAATAAAAAGGTCGTCGTAATCGGTGCCGGTATCGGCGGTCTTGGGGCAGCAGGGCTATTTGCAAAAAAAGGTTACGACGTTACGGTCCTCGAAAAGAACGGGAATCTTGGCGGGCGTGCAAACGTTTTTGAGGCAGATGGGTTCCGCTTCGACATGGGTCCGTCGTGGTATCTCGCCCCCGATCTTTTCGAACACTATTTCGATCTTCTCGGCGAAAAAGTTTCAGATCACCTCGATTTGGTTCGCCTCTCGCCGTCGTATCGAATTTTCTTTCGTAACGACCCGGAACGCATCGATATTAATTCCGACCCGGCGATCGATTCCGCTGCGTTTGACGCCATAGAACCCGGCTCCGCCGAGATGCTTCGCTCATATTTGAAGCAATCCGAATACCAATATGAAGTCGCCACCCAGCACTTCATGTACAAGAATTACGACACGATCTTCGATTTTTTCAATCGCCGCGTTATGACCGAAGGACAAAAGCTCTCGGTCTTTTCGAAGATGCATTCGTTCGTATCGAAGTTTTTCAAAACAAAAAAACTGCAGCAGGTGATGGAGTACACGATGGTTTTCTTAGGCACATCGCCATACGATGCTCCGGCATTGTACAACCTGATGTCGCACATGGATTTCAATCAGGGCGTGTTCTATCCGCGCGGAGGTTTTTATGAACTGATAAATGCGCTTTCGGCGATTGCCCGAAAAAACGGAGCGGAACTGCGGACGAATTCGCCGGTTGCCGAGATCATTGTCGAGAGTGGCGAAACAAAAGGCGTAAGGCTTGATAAAGGTGAAATCGTTCAAGCGGATATCGTGATTTCAAATGCCGATCTTTGGTTCACAGAAACAAAACTGCTTGCCGAAAAATGGCAGACGCATCCGCAAAAATACTGGGACAAACGCGTGATGGCTCCGTCTGCATTTATTATGTACCTCGGCGTCAGCGAAAAATTGCCGAACATCATCCATCATAATCTTTTGTTCAGCGAAGACTGGCGAAAGAATTTCGATGATATTTATAAGAATCCGTGTCTGCCGGATGAGCCTTCGCTATATGTTTGCGCGCCATCGGTTACAGACAGAAGCGTCGCCCCTGAAGGCAAAGAGAATCTTTTCGTTCTGGTGCCGATTGCGTCCGATCTGAAAATGCCGGAAGAAGACAAAGAGATCTATGCGGACAAAATTCTGGCTTTAATGGAGCATGAGATGGATCTGCCCGGCCTTCGTGAAAAGATCGGGTTCAAGCGGATTTACACGGTCGATAATTTTGCAGCCGACTACAACAGCTTCAAGGGAACGGCGCTTGGCCTGGCTCATACCATTTGGCAGACGGCGATCTTCCGGCCGAAGAACCGCTCGAAAAAAGTAAAGAATCTTTATTACGTCGGAGCAGGAACAAATCCCGGAATCGGTACGCAAATTTGCCTGATAAGCGCGGAGTTGGTTTATAAACGCGTTCACGGAAGAGTCACGGCAGGGCCGCTCAAAGCGCTGTGAAAATTTCTTTCTTTTGCATTTTTTTGT
>JBQTJB010000012.1:0-1840 GCA_052387555.1 Blastocatellia bacterium
CGTCACGCGGATCGGACGCTACCCGTTCGTTTGACTGGGGTAAAGGCAAAACGCAGGTGCGTGACCGGCTTCCAAATCCTTACCAACTCAACTCACGGCGCGACGTTCTGGTCGAGACGATTCGAGATGTTTTGAAAGACAGGCGTTTGACCGTAGACGAAGCCTCTTCAAGGATTGGTGATGGGATTATAGTTACCCAGCCGTTCGTATTCGGAAAAGGAGCGGTAATTGCCTCGAGCGAGTTGAAACGTTATGCGGTTGTGGAGTACGCCGACACGGCATGGTCGCGTGCTCAATACATATTGACAATCGAGGTGCAGTCCATCGACGGCGTTAAGAACAATGTTTATGTCAACGCAAAAGTCGAAGGACGGTCTGGCAACGGATTAACTTCGGAGTGGACGACGCTTCAAAGCTCAGGTTTAGCGGAAGAAGAATTTTTGATAAAATTGGTTGAGTCGGTGACCGGTAATTCGCCGGACTTGCCACAGGGCATCGAACAGAAGCCGTAATCAATGGCAGTAAATTCCCGCAAAATAGTTTTAGCGATCACCGCGATCTTATTGACCGCAGGGTTTGTATTTTCCCAGCCTGAATCCGCCGCGAATCCGTTCCCATCCAGAAACGAGAGAAAAACTGAAGAATCGTTGCCGATGCGTGAAATGCTGGCAAAACGGCAAGCCGAAAACGAAAAGAAAGAGCACGAAGCTTTGCTAAAGCGCGGCCAGGATGCTTTACGGCTATCGGAGGAACTCGAAAGATCGTTCGAAGAACGCAGTCAAATTACAAAACAGGATTTGCAAAAACTTGAGACCCTTGAAAAAGTCGTCTCGAAAATCAGAAACGAACTTGGCGGCGACGATGAAGGCGAAACAGACGAAGCTTTGGATAAGACCGAGAAACCCTCTACTCTCACGGAGGCATTCAAATTTCTGAAGTCTTCTACGACAAAACTTGTTTCAGAACTTCAAAAGACTTCGCGGTTCAGCATATCAGCTGTAGCTATACAAAGCTCCAACAGTGTAATTAGACTTGCTCGTTTCCTAAGACTAAAAAAATAGCTCTATTGGCCATTAGAAGCAATACATGCGCCTACATTTCGTAATCAGCATTACCCGTTTGCTTTTTTGCACTCTCTTTCTAACCGCCGCACTAACCGCGCAAGACGAAGACACGGTCGTAACCGTTGATTCAACACTAGTTGTCTTAAACGCAACGATTCTGGATAGGAACGGGCATCATGTTTCCGGGCTGAAATCGAGCCATTTCAAAGTATTTGAGAACGGTACTGAACAGGAGATCAGCCTGTTCGCAGCGGAAGAGACCCCGTTCGCTGCGGTAATTCTTTTGGACACGTCCGGCAGCATGGAAGAGCGAGTGACGCTTGCCAGAGCGGCAGCTATCAGATTTCTCGACGGTATCAGAGCCGAAGATTTGGTTGCTATCTACCGATTCGATTCCAAGGTTTCTCTTGTCCAGAAATTCTCCGGCAGCCGAGACGTCAGCGAAAAAATATTCGAACTCAAGTCTTACGGAATGACAGTTCTAAATGATGCGATATATTTAGCCGCGAAAGATCTTGCGAAACGACCGGAAAAAAGAAAAGCGATAATTGTGCTTTCTGACGGGGCGGATACGTCCAGCGGCCGTTCATCGGACAAAGCTCTGAAAGAAGCTCTTGCCGCAAACGCCCTTATCTATACGGTCGATATGTCGTCGCCGAGCACGAGCATAAACCAGCGAGCACAGAATATTTCGGCATTAAAAAATTTCGCTGAAAAAACCGGTGGGACTTTTGTAGCCACTCCAGGTGGCGTGGCGATGCGGGAGGCCTTTCAAA
>JBQTJB010000013.1:0-1766 GCA_052387555.1 Blastocatellia bacterium
GGAAAACCTGATCGACGCAGATCAGATAGCTCCATGCTTCGGACACCTTCATTTTCCGCCGGACCGTTTTTGCGGGGAACAGATTTCCGAACATGTCCTTCAGGTTTACGCCCATCTCTTCCATTCCCTGCCCGCCGACAAAATCGATGGTCGCGTTTCCGCGTTCCTGAGTGTCGAGTTCGATCAGACGTTCGTCAAGTTCACCCCGGCGAAGCTGCTCGCGCAATTTCTCGCGGGTTCGGTTAGGTTGAGCTTCGATTTTGGTATTTTGTTCCTCAAACGATTGATAATGAAGAGAGGCCGGAGGAAACAGAATATCAAGCAAAGCTTCCTCGGCGTTCTGTTCGGCCCGTGGCTTTACGTCCTCATATGCGGCTTGTTTTGTCATATCGACAGCAACGTCGGTAAGCTCGCGGATCATGCTCTCAACATCGCGGCCGACATAGCCGACCTCAGTGAACTTTGAGGCTTCGATCTTGATGAACGGCGAATCGGCAACGCGGGCAAGACGGCGTGCGATCTCGGTTTTCCCGACGCCAGTCGAGCCGATCATAAGAATGTTTTTCGGCAGCACGTCCTGAGCTATTTCGGCGGGAAGCTTTTGTCGCCTGATCCGGTTACGCAAAGCAACCGCAACGGCTCGTTTTGCGTTCGCCTGGCCGACAACGTATTTGTCGAGTTCTTCGACGATCTGACGCGGTGTCAGATCATCGAGCTTTGGTTTTGCAGCGGCGGTTTCGCCGCCCAGATAAATAGCCATTAAAATTAACGCCCGTAATTCTTTGCGGGAAAATTCCGACTACCGCAATGTCGCAAAGAAATCCCTAAAGCTCTTCGACAATGATGTCGGAGTTAGTGTAAATACAAATATCGGAAGCAATTCGCAATGATTCTTCGGCAATCTCCTTTGCCGGAAGATTGGTATGTTTCATCATTGCCCGTGCCGCTGCCAGTGCGAACATGCTGCCGGAGCCAACCGAAAGAAGTCCATCGTCCGAAGCGATCACATCGCCTTTGCCGGAAATCAAAAACGCGTCTTTTTTATCGGCGACGATCAGCAAAGCCTCAAGATTTCGTAAATATTTGTCGGTCCGCCAGTCTTTGCTTAGCTCGATCGCGGCCCGTTCAAGCTGTCCCTGAAATTCTCCCAGCTTGGTTTCGAATTTTGTCAGCAGGGTAAATGCATCCGCTGTGGCGCCGGCGAATCCGGCGATTATCTCGCCATTCAAAAGCCGTCTAACTTTTCGAGCACTGCTTTTTATCACCGTATCGCCGAGCGTGACCTGGCCGTCGCCGGCCATTGCAACCTTTCCGTCACGCTGCGCCAAAATTACAGTCGTGGATCTGATTTTCATGTCGGACTCACCGTTTTTCATAAAAACTAAATGATATGTCTTTAATTTCAAATGCTCAAATTGACAGCATCGGCAAATTGTCTGAACATTAGGCTTTATGGACCGCAGGCCAAAGATCGGCATTACAATGCGTCTGGAACATAACACGAGACGTTTTTATCTCGGGCGTGATTACAGTGAGGCGTTGCACGCGGCAGGAGCGGACCCGGTTCATATTCCATTGATACCGGATGTCGATTACATAAGATCTGTCGTCAGATCTCTCGACGGAATTTTACTGCCTGGCTGCGATTCCGATCCTGATCCGGCTTTGTACGGCGAAGAACCACATCCGATGCTCGGCAATGTGGTTCCTGAAAAAGATGCGACCGATCTATTGTTGCTCGCTGAAGCCGACAGCTGCAATTTGCC
>JBQTJB010000014.1:0-6926 GCA_052387555.1 Blastocatellia bacterium
TATTCGTGTTTCACCCGGCGGATATTTCACCGCTCTTTTTGTAGCATCTTTCTTTTCGAGTTTTTTGCTTTATCTTGAATGGAACACGGCCGGTTTTGCGCTGCTTGGCGGCTCTCTTTTAATCTTACCTTTTCTCGCAATTACTGATCGCATTTATTTTGACGGCCGCCGCCTGCGACGCACCGGGCTGCTTCCAAAATTGATTCTCAGGGCCTTCGGCAGCCGCGACCGTTTGCGGTTAAAAGACATCGAGCAGGTAGAAACGCAGGCCCAAAGAGCTATCAAACGTGCCGGCAGCATCCAATATCGTTACCGGACGTCGTTTCGCGGAAAAGGGGTGAATTTCTCGTTTGCCTCAGGCGGCGAGGCATATCGAAAAATGATACGTGCGATATTGCCGAAACTTCCAAGCGAAGTGCTCGACAACCGCTCGCTTGAAATACGCGACTACCTGGACGAACGCCGTTCTGTATTGAGGCGAGCTCGTTCGTCGAATATTCCTTCCGGCGATGTTTTGGAAAACGCTCTTCGCGATCTTCGCTCAAAAAAGAATGAACGAAACGCAGGAGTTTCGGAAATTGTCGGGCCGGTTGAAAGCGACAAAGCGGATGGCCTGCGCACTTTGGCAAACGAGCTTCGTATCTCAGGTGCTTTTCTTCAAGCGGTAGAAGCATTTCGCAGGGCGCTTGTAATAAAACCAAAAGACCCGTGGCTGCTTTATGAATTTGCACGATGCCTGCATTCGTTTGCCGGATCGGAACGCGACGACCGACTGGAGCGCCGGGCAGAGGCAATGCTCAGGCTTGCCGAACGCCGCGCAGGTGACGATCCCGATCTGTTGGCAAGACTCGGCGAAAGCTATTTTCAAATCGGCGATTGGCGACGGGCAGCACAAGTGTTTAAACGGGCGGTAGATCGTTTTGGCAGCAATTTCCGTTCGGTTCGCGGTTTGGCTGAAATAGCGCTTCGCGAAGGCAAAATCGCCCACGTCATACATAATTTTGCCGCCGCAAACCGATTGACCGAATCATCCGCCTTGAAACGCTGGACAAAAGGCGAGATCGACTATTTTTCACGCCTGAACGAAGACGACGAGTACATGGAGCTTGAGGTCAGCCGCGTCAACCTGCTCGATTCTCTCGAACGCTCGAAACGGACGTCGCTTCGGGTCTCCATCGCCGGTTTGCCGGTCATACTCTACGGGCTTTTGTTTGCCGACGATCTGGTAGCAAATATCGGCTGGGCAATTTCCGTAATTGGCGTGTCGGTTTGGTTGGGAATGTCGGTCGGCCGAAAGATGCTGGAATCGCGCATCCCGTTCGAGCTTCTGGACGAAAAAGAATAAAAAGGCGGGATTAAAACCCGCCGTTCAATTTACTCTCCGCTTGCAGCTTTCTTCGCCTTCTGCGTTTTTGCGGCAGGCGTTTTTGATTTTGCAGCAGCCGTCGATTTCGGTTTAGCCGTTACTTTTTTTTTAGCAGCCTCCGGCGGGTTGAGCATTGCCGACCAGCGGTACTCCGGCGTGTCGAATCCTTCTTCGAGTTTTCGCAGGATAAAGTCGGTCATGTTATCGACGATCCAATTGTGATTGTACTCGCCGACCGATGCGAGCTCGGCATCGGGTGCAGGGTTCATAAAATCGATCGCGTATGGTATTCCATCCTTGATGGCAAATTCCACGGTGTTCAGATCGTAACCGAGGGCGGTGCAAATAGTGATAACGTCTTTTTCGACACGTTCATGCAGTTCTGGCGTCAGATAATTCTCGACGTTTACATACTGCATTCCTGAAAGGTACGGCTTCGAAGGATCGTACGGCATGATCAAAACCTTTTCCTTGCCGACGCAGTAACAGCGGACGAACTGATCGTATTCGATGCCTTCCTGCAGTGTCATGCAGAGGGTGCCGGATTGGTTATATTCGCTCCAAAGTTCTTCGAGCGAATGGATCTTTGACACGTTTTTCCAGCCGCCGCCGTCGAAAGGTTTCAGGAACGCGGGAAAGCCGACGTGGTTGACTATACCTTCCCAATCGATCGGGAATTCAAGGTTGCGAAGGCTTTCGCTGGTGATGTCCTTGATGTAATCGTGCTGGGGAAGCAGAACGGTTTTGGGGATCGCGACGCCGATCTTCGCAGCCAGGCTGAAATTGAAAAACTTGTCGTCCGCCGACCACCAAAACGGGTTGTTAATGATGTACGTGCCTTCGAGAGCAAATCGCTTGAGCATCGCCCGATAGTAAGGTATCTCGTGTGAGATACGGTCGATGATGACTTCGTATTTTTTTGGTTCGTCGAGACGAATTCCACCGACTTTTATCATTTCCGCGACTACCTTACCGCCGCCTTTTTCGTTGATTCTATTGATTATAGATTCCGGGAACGTCTGTTCGCGCCCGACTAATATTCCTACTCGTTTCATATTCGTTTGTACGTTCCTCTAAAAATATTTCTGTTATGGATTATTGCAATCATGTTCACACATGCGTTTTATTTAGAAAATCGTAATTTTACTGAATTATTGTGAACTGGGCAAGGTGTTTAATCTGATTGCGCAACCGGCGTGTAACGTTGTAATCTAGAAAGTGTCCCCATTTCAGGGGACACTTCCTGCCGCAATTGCTTCTAACCTAAGCTTCGAATAGCCTACTGAACCTTCCATAAAATCATAATGAACGAATCAACAGCTTCGACTACGGCTTCATCTCTGCCTTCTATGCCGGCAGTGCAGCCAAATTCATCAACCGAAAAAAATACCCAATCATTTCATGATGTTCTTCGACGGATGCTTGCGGTCGACAGCAAAGTCAGCGATCTGATCTTTTCGCCCGGCCGCCCGCCGCAGGTAGAATTGACCGGCGATCTTCAGGGAGTTTCGATACCAGGCCTCGAATCGTTGACCGCTCCGCAGATCAAGGCAATGGCCGACCTTATGCTTCACGGCAACGAACAGGGATTGGAAACGCTCGACAAAAAAGGCTCTTCGGACATTTCGTATAGCGTTCCGGGGCTTTGCCGTTTTCGGGTAAACATTTTTCGCCAGCGGGGAAGCTTTGCGATCGTGATGCGCGTAATTCCTACGAAACCGCCGAATTGGCAAGACCTTAATCTGCCCGTTGCCGTGCGAAATGTGGCCGAATTGAAAAACGGATTGGTACTGGTGACTGGGCCGACCGGTTCAGGCAAATCTACGACGCTTGCGGCAGTGATCGACCAAATAAACGCGACAAAGAAATATCACGTCGTGACGATCGAGGACCCGATCGAATTTATTCACGAACACAAACTTTCCACCATTCACCAGCGTGAACTTCACTCCGACACGCCCGATTTCGCACTCGCTCTTCGGGCCGCTTTGCGACAAGCTCCAAAAGTCATATTAGTCGGTGAAATGCGCGACCGCGAAACTATTGAAGTCGCCATGGAAGCTGCCGAGACAGGGCATTTGGTGCTTTCGACGCTTCATACAATCGACGCTGCGAAAACGATCGACCGCATAATCGGAGTATTTCCTAAGATCGAAGAAGCGGCTATCCGAACACGTCTTTCACAATCTTTTCGACGGATCATTTCGCAAAGGCTGATGCCGAAGGTAGGCGGCGGCCGCGTCGCGGCAATCGAGATTCTTGTTTCCAACTCACGTACCAGGGAGTACATAGAAAAGGGCGAAAAAGAAGGCCGTTCGATCACGGATGCAATGAACGACGGCGAGATCGAAGGAATGCAAACATTTGACAAAGAATTGGAAAAGATGATCCGCAACGGCTCTATTACAAAGGAAATCGGCCTCGCCTATTCCTCGAATGCGAACAACCTTGCATTGGCAATCAACGATATGGATCGTGATTCGTTATCGAACGAGCAGATTGCTCCTAGTTCGTCGTTGGCCGAGGCTGAAATTATTCCGGAAATAGAAGGATTTGAAAGGTAACAGTCTGTAATTAACGGTTAGAACTCGGAAGCAGTTCGTAATTGCCCATTTCGCGGTTGTAGGAATCGAGTGCCCCGACTTCGTCAGCGGTCGCGTCGAGCATTTGTTTGGTCATCGCGATCGAATCGGAAAGCTGTTCGAAATCAAGCAGCGAGAATTTTTCAGGCGTGGACATTGTTACAATCTCGTCATTGAGATAGCTGAAGAAATTCTCGATCGATTGCAGTTGGCCTTCTACGAGCTTGACGCTTTGTTCGATCTCGTCGAATGAGGCAATACGGCGTTTCAGGATCTCAACATTCGTCTGCTGAATCCTTTTCGTTTTATCATCAGTAGCGCTTTCGGCAGCCCGATACGCCTGTGAGAGTTGATTGTGAACGGCCTGCCGGTTGATCGATTTAAGGTGCTGTTTTCGGCGGCGGTAGACATCGAGCAGATCGACGAAATCTTCCCACCGTTGGTCCAGCGTTCTCAAATTAGACGGCAAAACCGAGGCACCGGTAAATTTCTTGTAATTGTCCTGAATCTTTTCCTTCAGCCAGCGAAGATATTCCACGGCCTCGCGTTCGCGTGGGGTAAAAGTCTTTATCAGCTTTTCGCGGGCGGTTTTGTTCGCCAGAAGCAGGCGCTCTTTTTCGCGTCTCTGAACAAGCTGGCGATACCAGGGTAAATTAGGAAGCACCATTATGTAGGCGATCTCGGCAATTAGAGCAATAAGCAACGGCAGAGCGCTGAACGTAAAGGCAGCCGCCACAGCAAAACCGGCAAGTCCCCAAAAATTTATCGGTTCCTTTATCGCTTCCTTCAGGTAGCTGCTATTGAATTTTTGTAAGTCTCGCTGGTAATGCGCCAGATCTGCCATAGAAAGTTTAGATGCAAAAATTCACAACCTTGTTTCTCCTGTTTATTTTGTTGCCAAAATCTATGCCACAGAACAAAAAGTAATAATGAAGCTAACCTTTCTGTTGATTTGCTTCGTTGATCAATACCTCTTCAAGGACGGTTTCTTCCTTAACCTCAGAACCGGCTGCTATCTGTTTTCCCGATGTTGTACCCGTTCCGGCACCTAGCAGACCCATCTGCGATTTGTATTCCAGCAGCTTGTCCTGAAGCTGAATGTCCATTGCCTCGCGTTCGATGTCCTGCATTTGCGTGTCAACCGATGCTGCACCAAGCTGCAGTTTTGCTTCGGCGGCGGCAACGCGGCGGTCGATCTTTTCGCGCATTTCGTTGAATGTCGAAGCGTCGTCGCCGATGTTGAACGTCTCCATCGTCTGGGCAAGCTGTTCCTGTAGCTTCGCCTGCTTAGCGGCCGAAATAAGCTGCATTGCCTCAGCCGTGCGCTTCTTCATGTTCAGGACATAATTGTCACGAGCCTTTAGCGCCTGTTTCGAAGCGAGCGACGCGTGTTCAAGCTGTGCTCCCGTGCGTTCCAGATCCATTTGTGCCTGCTGTAATTGGCCGATGTAAGCCGTTGCGATGTCGTCGCGGCCCATCTTGACGGACGCTTTTATCTTCGAATCGAGATCGACTACCTGTTTTTCCAGGTTTTCGGCGTTTTTTATCAACAGCCGCTCGGTAGCCATAACCTGTGCAACCGAATTATTCAATTCGGGCACGCGGTCGCGCATGTCACGGATCGTCTGTTGCAGCACCAATTCAGGATTTTCGATCCGGTCAAGAGCCGCTCCCGTGCTGGCTCTGAAAACTCTTGAAATTCTTGCCCACAATCCCATTTTTACTATCAGCTCCTAAAAAATTGACTTAAAAGAACTTTCCGCCAAATCCTCTACGACCGCCCATTATTCAAAGTTGCAAATTCCGAAAAATCAGTATAACAGGAAAGTCAAATAAGTGAATACTTACAGCTTTAACTTTCCGGTTGTCTGAAAATGCAAATGGTGTGTAACCATCCCCTAAAATAGTACCACTGATAACTGGAGTTTCCGGCTGATGGTAATATTCAGGAGGAGACGAAAGAGATGAAGCGAAGTAAGTTTAGCGAGGGGCAGGTGCTGGGGATATTGAAGGCGGTTGAGGCCGGGCGGACGGTGGCTGAGGTCTGTCGGGAGAATGGGGTGTCTGAGTCGACGTATTTCAATTGGAAGTCGAAGCATGGCGGGATGACGGCGTCGGAGATCAAACGTTTGCGGGAGCTTGAGGAGGAGAACGCGAAATTGAAGCGGATGTACGCGGACGTGAGTTTGATGAATGTCGCTCTGAAGGATCTGATCGAAAAAAAAGGCTGGTGACGGCTGAGCGTCGAGAGGCTGCGTGGTATTTGAAAAGAGAGCATTGGATGAGCGAGCGAGGGGCGTGCGAGGCGGTGCGGTTGTCGCGAGGCGTGTTTCGATACGTGCCTTTGTGTCGGGGCGACGCTGAGGTGGCCGATGCCTTGAGCGATCTGGCACGGGATCATCCGGAGCTTGGGTTCGGTAAGTTCTTTGGGCTGCTAAGGGCTGCGGGCAAGACTTGGAACCACAAGCGTGTGCACCGTATCTACTGTGCGATGCGGCTCAACAAGCGGCGAAAGCACAAACGAAGGCTGCCGCCCCGTGACCCGAAACCGCTCGCTGTGCCAATGGCAGGCAATCAAAGCTGGTCGGCCGATTTCATGAGCGACGCACTGACAGACGGGCGACGATTCCGCACCTTCAACGTCATCGACGACCACCGCCGCGAAGTGCTCGCCGTCGAGGTCGATCTCAACCTGGGCAGCCGCCGCGTCATCCGCGTGCTCGACCAGATCGCAGAGGTTCGAGGCCTGCCCGAGCGGATCAGATTCGACAACGGGCCCGAGTTCACCTCGATCGCCGTCGCCGATTGGGCCGAGGCGAACAACGTCGAGCTCGATTTCATCAAGCCCGGCAGACCGATGCAGAACGGTTTTATCGAGCGATTTAACCGAACATGCCGAGAAGCCGTTCTCGATATGTACCTATTTGAAAATCTAGGCCAGGTGAGAGACCTGACGGCTGAGTGGATAGACTTCTACA
>JBQTJB010000015.1:0-9699 GCA_052387555.1 Blastocatellia bacterium
CTGGCAACGAACAATAAAGCCGCGCTTTTCCTGATGGATTACGCAAATCGGAGGCGTTTGAAGATCTTTGCCAATGTTGAGGTTTACGAAGCGGCTGATCGTCCCGATCTGATCGAAAAACTTGCCGACCCTGATTACGAAGCAAAGGTCGAACGGGCGGTGATACTAAATGTCGAGGCTTTCGATTGGAATTGTCCGCAGCACATTACGCCTAGATACACGATCGATGAGGTTCGGGCGATGGTCGCTCCTTTGAACGAACATATAGAGAAACTTGAGAAGGAACTACAGCAATACAAGGCGGAAAATAAATGAAAGAATATCTCGATAAGGCGATGACATTCGCCGAATACATAAACCTGATCGACGGTCTGCTGGCAGAAGGCAAGACCACAGGACCGAAACAGTCCGAGGCGATGTTCAACTACGGCAAGCTGAACCGGCAGCGGATGCACCGGCTAGAGAAAACGGTAGAGTTAAGCGAAGCTGTAAAATCTGCCGCGAAAAACACGAACCGAAAGCAAATATGGCTCATTATCACCGAAGGCTGGTGCGGTGACGCCGCGCAAAATTTACCCGTGATCGAGAAAATTGCAGCCGAAAGCGTTAATATTGAAACACGCTATGTTCTTCGCGACGAGAATCTTGAACTGATGGATCGATTTCTGACCGCTGGTGCGCGTTCGATCCCGAAGTTGATCGCCCTTGATGCCGAAACGCTTGAAGTTCTCGGAACTTGGGGAGCAAGGCCGGAAGCCGCGCAGAATATGTTTATAGAAATGAAACAACGCGGCCTTGAGAAACCTCTCATCATGGAGAATTTGCAGCGTTGGTACAACGAAGATCATGGCCGATCAGTTCAGTCGGAATTCGACGTTCTGTTAAGATTTTGGGATGAACGGGAAATTTCTGCGGCGGAAACCGCTTCGGCTTAATTGGCGAGAAGTCTTATACCTACTTTGAGGAGATAAATAATGAAACTTTTAACTACTGCTATTTTTGCAGCCTCGATTTTTTTGATTGCCTGCGAAGATCCGGCGGCGAACAAAACAAAAGCGACTATCAATGAACCTGGCGCCAACAAACCTGCTAGTACCGTAAATACGGCAACTGCGCCGGCAGCAAAGGGCGAGGTTCTTCCGATAGCACCGGAGACTTCGAAAGTGCTTTTTACCGGTTCTAAAGTTACCGGCAAGCACGACGGCGGATTCAAGCAGTTTACCGGAACGATCGACCTCGTGAACGGCAAGCCGGAAGAAAGCAGCGTTTCGGTCGACATCGAAACCGCGTCGGTTTTCACCGATGCAGGCGGTTTGACCGAACATTTGCAGACGGGCGATTTTTTCGAGGTTTCGAAGTTTCCGAAAGCTTCGTTCAAATCGACGAAGATAGCTGCCGATGCGTCTAAAGGAACGGATAACTATATCGTTACGGGTGACCTCGAGCTGCGCGGCGTGAAGAAATCAGTAAGCTTTCCCGCGACGATCAAGGTTAGCGACGCCGAGGTTGCGGTAAATTCCGAGTTTTCGATCAACCGCAAAGACTTCGGGATTGTCTACGCCGGAAAGGCGGACGACCTGATCCGTGACGATGTCGTGATAAAGCTCGATCTAAAAACTCCGCGGAAGAAATAAAGCTTTACCGCAAAATACTCGATTGTATGCCAAGACGATTTCCTGTCTTCCGGTTTGGGGTGTTTCGTGTATTTTGCGGTATTCAAAAAAAATGAAAGCATACGAAATACAACAATTCGGGATCGATAATTTGGCGCTTGTCGACCGCGAAACCCCGGAACCCAAAGCGAACGAAGTGTTAGTCAAATTTCGAGCGGCATCGATAAATTACCGCGACTTTATGGTAGTTTCGGGAACATACAACCCGAAAATGAAGCTGCCCGCGGTACCGTTTTCGGATGGAGCGGGCGAGGTTGAATCGGTCGGCGAAGGCGTAACGAAATGGAAGGGCGGCGACCGCGTAATGCCTATCTTCGCACAATGCTGGTTCGACGGCGAATCGAGCGAAGAGAGGCGGCGTACATCATTGGGCGCCGGTGCACAATGGGACGGTGTGTTGCGCGAGTTCGGAATATTCAACGAGCAGTCTCTTGTCCGCATACCGGAACATCTTTCTTTTGAAGAGGCTGCGACGCTGCCGTGTGCCGCTCTCACGGCATGGAACGCGCTTGCCGTATCGGGCAAATTGAAAGCAGGTGATTCAGTTTTGACGCTGGGTACGGGCGGCGTCTCGATCTTCGCGTTACAGTTTGCAAAACTTTTCGGCGCTCGCGTTATTTCCACTTCGAGCAGTGATGAAAAGATCGCAGAGTTGAAAAAACTCGGTGCCGATGAGGTTATCAACTACCGCTCCCAGGAAAATTGGGAAAAGACGGTCCTTGAATTAACCGGCAAAGTCGGCGTCGATCATGTGGTAGAGGTCGGCGGTGCGGGAACGCTCAACAAGTCGATAACATCTGTAAGAATCGGCGGTCACATTGCGGTGATCGGAGCGCTTACAGGCGCGGCCGGCTTCAATCCCATAAATGTATTTATGAAAGCGATCAGATTACAGGGTATTTTCGTCGGCTCGCGGCTGATGTTCGAGGACATGAACAAAGCGGTTTCCTTGAGCAAAATGAAACCGGTGATCGACCGCGTGTTCGAATTCGACCAGGCACGCGAAGCTTTGAAGCATATGGAATCGGCATCACATTTTGGAAAGATCGTTTTAAAGATCGGTTAGAAAAAAAGGAAACATAAGGAGAAATATCAATGTCAAAAGAAATTTATTCGATACCAGTGCGCCGGATCGACGGTACAGAAGCAAGCCTCGGCGAGTTTCATAACAAGGTTTTGTTGATAGTAAACGTCGCGTCTAAATGCGGATTGACGCCGCAGTACGAAGGACTCGAAAAGCTCTATGAGACCTATCGTGATAAAGGCTTTGAAGTGCTCGGTTTTCCCGCAAACAATTTTCTTGCTCAGGAACCGGGCACGAACGATGAGATTCAATCTTTTTGCTCGACGAATTACGGCGTCGATTTCCCGCTTTTCGAGAAAATTTCGGTAAAGGGCGAAGACAAGCATCCGATCTACGACCTCTTGACTACTACGAAGTCGACTGCCGACATCGACAACGGAACGGAATTTGAAACAAAGCTCGAGGGTTTTGGCCAGAAGCGCGTCGAACCGAGCGATATTCTGTGGAATTTTGAGAAGTTTTTGGTCGCAAAAGATGGAACTATTGCCGCCAGGATAGCGCCGGACGTTACCGCCGAAGATCCGCGCCTTGTTGCCGCGGTCGAAGAACATTTGTCTAAATAGGGAAAAGTATAAAAATGAAATCAATTCGAATACACGAATTTGGCGGCTCGGAAAAGTTGAGTGTCGATGAGATCGAGAAACCGGTGACGGGCGAGGGCGAGGTTTTAATTAAGACGGCTGCGGCGGGAATAAATTTCGCCGATATTATGCTGCGGCAGAACAAATATCTGTTTTCGCCGCAACTTCCGTTTACGCTCGGTTTCGAAGTGGCGGGAACTATTGAGCAAATTGGCCAGGGTGTCACGAACGTCAAGGAGGACCAACGCGTTCTTGCCACGATCCGCGGCGGCGGCTATGCCGAATACGCTGTCGCAAATGCAGCAACCTTAGTTCCGATCCCGGAAGGCATTGGCTTTGGCGAGGCAACGGCGTTACTGGTTCAGGGACTGACGGCACTTGCCCTCGTTGTCGAGCTAAAAGCTGGTCAAACTATATTGGTTCACGCGGCAGCGGGCGGTGTCGGATCTTTGCTTGTTCAGATCGCAAAACTTCGTGGAGCAAAAGTGATAGGAACCGCGTCGAGTAATGAAAAGCTCGAGAAAATTGCCGCCCTCGGAGCCGACTACACGGTGAACTACACCGAAGCTGACTGGACGGATCAGATCCTGAAAATCACTGAAAATAAAGGTTGTGACGTCATTATAGAGATGATCGGCGGCGAGGTGGGCCGACAGAATCAAAAAGTGCTTGCCATTGGCGGAACGATGCACGTCTATGGCGCTGTCACAGGCGAGGATTTTCAAATTTCTGCCCTGAGTCTTCTGGGCCGCATGCAGACCGTCAAAGGCTACAATCTCAATCTGGAAAGCCGAGAGAATATAGCAAGTTTCACCGGGGAACTGATAAAGCTTGTCGGTGAAAAGAAATTGAAGATCGAAGTAACCGAATTTCCGCTCGAAAATGCCGCAGAAGCACACAGAGCGATAGAGGGACGGCGGACGACCGGGAAGGTAGTCCTGATTCCATAGACTAATGGCAAGAACGATCGACAGCTTTGAAGATATTCACCCGCATAAACGGAGTGAGTGGCGGAAATGGCTGGCAAAGAATCATGATAGATCGCCTGGCGTGTGGTTTGTCTATTTCAAAAAGCATACCGGAAAGCCACGTGTCGCTTACGACGACGCCGTTGAGGAAGCCTTGTGCTTCGGCTGGATCGATTCGCTCGCTTGCGTTTTCGACGACGCACGCTCACGGCTTTTGATGACGCCGCGAAAACCGAAAAGCGTCTGGTCGAAACCGAACAAGGAACGCGTAGAAAAAATGGTCGCCGCCGGATTAATGACTAAGATCGGCCTCGCGAAGATCGAGCAGGCGAAGGCAGACGGAGACGGTTCATGGAATACACTCGATTCGAGCGACCGGCTTGAGATGCCGGAGGATCTGAAAGCCGCTTTTGGCAGAAACAAAAAAGCCAAAGCAAATTGGGAAAAATTCAGCGATTCGCCAAAGAAAGCGATCCTTTATTGGCTTGGCACGGCGAAACGGGATGAAACAAGGAAAACTAGAGTAGAAAAAATAGTCTCGATGGCTTCAGTTGGTAAGAAGGCAAATTTTGACAATGAATAGATATAAATACGAACAAAGGGAGAATTAAAATGGCTACACTTTTTGACAAACTCAAGGTAGGAAATCTTGAGCTCAACAACCGGATCATCATGGCTCCGATGACGCGGAGCCGGGCAAATGACGAAGGCGAGCAGCCCGATTACGTCGCTGATTATTACGCACAGCGTGGGTCGGGCGGATTGCTGATCACGGAGGCAACGAATGTTTCGCCGATGGCGAAGGGATACGTTCGCACGCCTGGAATTTACACGCCGGAACAGATAGATTCGTGGCGTCCTGTTGCGGATGCGGTTCATGCAAAAGATGGCAAGATCTTTATGCAGCTTTTTCACACCGGCCGCATCGCTCTGCCCGATTTTCTTCCGGACAATCAACAGCCGGTCGCGCCGTCTGCGGTAAAAGCTGCGGGCCAAAATTACACCGACGATGGAATGAAAGAATTTGTCGAACCGAGAGAATTAACGAAAGACGAAATTAAACAAACCGTCCGCGATTATGCAACAGCGGCTAGGAATGCGATTGCGGCGGGCTTTGACGGTGTCGAGCTTCATGGAGCAAACGGATATCTCGTGCATCAGTTCCTGGGAACGAACACTAATTTGCGAACCGACGAATACGGCGGCACGGACGCTAACCGTGCCAGATTTTTGTTCGAGGTCGTGGATGCGATCTGCGACAGTATCGGCTCGGAAAGATTGGGCGTAAAACTATCCCCGGCAGTGCCTTTTAACGATATGGAGGATGCGAATGCCGCTGAATTTTATCCATATATTGTTAGCGAATTGAACAGAAGAAATCCGGCGTATCTGCACATCGGTTTTGAAGAAACGCCTGAAATGGATATTAACTGGCACACGAAATTACGCCCATTATTTGAAGGCGTGTATTTCGTTAATGGCGGATTTACGAAAGAATCCGGTGAAATGGCATTGGCTGAAAACAATGCTGATGCGATTGTTTACGGCAAACTGTTTTTAGCAAATCCTGATTTGCCGGAGAGATTAGAACGAGATGCAGAACTAAACACGCCGGACAGCTCGACTTTTTATTCGAATACCGGCGAAAAAGGTTATACCGATTACCCGACGCTGGCCCAGGCGGCGTCGGCCTAAAAGACGAACAAGGGAGAAAATTATAATGAGCGAAAAGAAAGTTTGGTTTATCACGGGGAGCTCGACCGGTTTGGGCCGCGAGCTTGCCGGGGTTTTGTTGGAACAGGACTACCGTGTCGTCGCGACCGCCCGGAATACGGATTCGGTGAAGGATCTTGTGGAGAAATTTCCTGAAAAGGCCCGGACTTTTTCGTTGGATGTCACCAAACCCGATCAGGTTATTGCCGCTGTTGCGTACACGGTTGAGACATTTGGAAGACTTGACGTGCTCGTGAATAATGCCGGTTACGGACTTATCGGCGCGATCGAAGAACCGAGCGATACGCAGATCAGAGAGCAATACGAAACAAATCTGTTTGGCGCGATCGATGTTATGCGAGCGGTGCTGCCGCAAATGCGTGAACAGAAAAGCGGACATATTCTGAACCTCTCGTCCGTCGCCGGATTTATTTCCTCGCCGTCGGCCGGTTATTACGCATCAACGAAATTTGCGCTTGAGGCGCTATCGGAATCGCTATCGCAGGAAGTCGCATCTCACAACATCAAAGTAACGATAGTCGAGCCCGGTCCGTTTCGTACCGATTTTGCCGGACGTTCGCTAAAAGCGCCGGAGAATCAATTGCCGGGTGAATATCCTTCGACGGTTAAATTCCTGGACTATTTTGTACAGGTCGACCGCAAACAGGTCGGCGATCCGCGAAAAGCGGCTCAGGTGATGATCGATGTTGTTGAATCAGCAAATCCCCCGCTGCGTCTTCCGTTAGGCGAAATGGCGATCACGCGAATAGAGAACGAACTCGAAAACGTGAAGAGCGATATTGCTCCCTGGCGCGATGCCGGATGGAATACGGCGTTTGATGAAACGGAATCGAAATCAAAAGGAGTATAGAATTCCAATGTCAAAAAAGGCTTTGACAACTGTAACAAAACTAGTTACAATTATGTTAAGGTTGCGATAAAACGTGATCGGGAAACACTTGTTTGGAATATTTTATATCCGGTGAGAGTTTATCAATTAGTGTTTTGCGGCTTTTTTGAGCCTAAGTTATAATTTCGCAGTCATATTAGGAGATGGAAATGGGAAATTTTGCTAAAGAAGTTACTGATACAGATTTTGAAACCGATGTTCTGGGTTCGGAAAAGCCGGTTTTGGTCGATTTCTGGGCCGAATGGTGCGGACCGTGCCGAATGATCGCCCCGTCGGTCGAAGCTGTCGCCGAAGAGTACGAAGGCAAGGCCGGTTTCTTCAAAATGAACGTCGATGAGAACATGAACGTTCCGCAGCGTTACGGCATTCGCGGTATTCCGACGTTGATTCTTTTCAAGGGCGGTCAGGAACAGGAACGCATTGTCGGCGCGGTTTCGCGTGACGCTATAGCCAAAGTCGTCGGCAAATACATCTAAATCACAGAAACGTTTCTTTGAAAAGAAGAGACGTTTTTTTTGAGTGACAGTATAACTATACAAGCATATAGTTTTACAGTATATGATGAAGCAATTAAACTTTGAAGCATTGGAATTGATAGCCGAGAGATTTCGGATACTGTCGGAACCAACCAGGCTTAGGATTTTGTGCATATTACAGAAAGGAGAGCTGACCGTGAATGGCTTGACCGAAGCTCTGGACATAAGCCAGCCGAACGCAAGCAAGCATTTACGAATACTTCAGGACGCGGGAATATTGCAGAGAGAGCAGCGAGGCAACTCGGCTTATTATTCAATTGCCGACCAAAGCATCTTTGAGCTTTGCGACGTTGTTTGTGATTCGCTGGGAGAGAAATTCAAGCAAAAGGCGGATATGTTTTCGTTCGCGTAGGTGATGAGATATGAGTGATTGTACAGTATTGGGATTGAAGGAAAAGATTGACGTTGGGGATACGACGATAGTCGATGTTAGAGAAAGTGCGGAGTATGCAGGCGGACGCATTGCCGGGGCTAAGCTAATGCCGCTCGACCAGATTGGTATACGGCATACGGAGCTTGATCATTCAAAGCCGATATACGTCATGTGCCGCACCGGCCGTCGTTCCGTCGTAGCTCAAAAGAAGTTGAAAGCTTTAGGATTTATCAATGTAATCAACGTCATGGGTGGATTCGAAGCTTGGAAAAAAGAAGACCTGCCGTATGAGCGAGACGAAAAAGCTCCATGGGCAATAGAACGACAAGTCAGATTTTTTGCCGGACTGCTTGTCTTTACAGGAGTTCTGTTGAGTTTGTTCTTACATCCTTTTTTCATAGTCTTGTCTGGTTTGGTTGGTTTTGGACTGACATTTACGGCTTTGATCGATTGGTGCGGAATGGGTTTGTTATTGGCGAAAATGCCTTGGAACAGGAGGACGATATGAAATTCAAACAATTCTATTTAGGATGTCTGGCACACGCTTCGTACTACATTGGTTCAAGTAAAGAAGCCGCGATCATCGATCCGCAGCGTGATGTTCAGCAGTACATTGACGAAGCTGAGGCAAACGGCCAGGGAATTAAGTATATCATCGAAACACACTCACACGCAGACTTTGTAAGCGGCCATTTGGAATTGGCAGAAAAGACGGGAGCACAGATCGTTTACGGTCAACAAGCTAATACTCAGTTTCCCACTTTGAAAGTCAGAGATGGAGACATGCTGTATGTCGGGGCCATCGAGTTAAAGTTTTTGGAAACGCCCGGCCACACGCCGGAAGGCATTACAATCTTAGCCAAAAACACCGAATCACCGGATGAGCCAATGAAGATGTTCACGGGCGACACGCTGTTCATTGGTGATGTTGGCCGGCCGGATCTAATAGGATCGAAGGGATTTACTGCCGAGCAGATGGGGTCGATGCTGTACGATTCGATTCACGAAAAGATTTTACCGCTGCCGGATGACACCGAAGTTTATCCGGCTCACGGTGCGGGTTCGCTTTGCGGAAAATCACTGTCAAAGGAGACGTGGTCGACGCTCGGCGAGCAGAGAAAATTCAATTACGCGCTGAAACCGATGTCGCGCGAAGAATTTATCAAGGTCGTCGCGGTAGACCAGCCAGAGGTGCCCGCTTATTTTCCAGTCAGCGCAGCACAGAACCTAAAAGGCTCGGCTTCGCTCGATGACATGCCAAAACCTGTCGTATTAAGTTCAGATGAAATTCAGGATTTCGACGGCATCGTTATCGATGTTCGCCAAAATACGGAATATGGTATCGGGCACGTGCCTAATTCGGTAAATATCGGCTTGAGCGGCCAGTTCGCTACCTGGGCAGGAACGCTTATCCCTATTGGAACACCGATCGCAATAGTCGCTGACACCCCGGAACAGGTTGACGAGGCATTTATGCGACTTGCCCGCGTGGGTCATGAAACGGTGAGGGGGTTTCTGCTTACAGCGAATTATTCCGGTGAGCAGAAGTTCGTGGAGCAAGTGTCTGTCGAGGAAGTTGCCGGCCTAACGGAAAGCGAGAAGTATCTTCAATTCGTTGATGTTCGGCGGCAATCGGAACACGCAGGCGGCCACGCTGTTCGTACATCAAACATTCCTCTAGACAAGCTTTCCATGGAAATTGATAAACTCGACCCGGTTGTTCCGACTTTTGTTATTTGCCAAAGCGGATACCGATCAAGCATCGGCACGAGTATTCTGGAAAATGCCGGATTCAGGAAGGTTTATAACGTTGCAGGTGGAACAAAGGCTTGGATGGATGCCGCCTTACCGACCGAGGTTT
>JBQTJB010000016.1:0-2371 GCA_052387555.1 Blastocatellia bacterium
TCTGCTGCATTCCCTTTGAAAGATCGGTCGTTTTCTTTTTCTTCCATTCGGAAAGGTTCATTCGCTCCAGCCAGAAATCGATCTTCTTTTCCGCAACGGCAGAGCTAACGCCTTTCAGCTCGGCAAAGTACCTGAGCTGGTCGCCGATCTTCATTTTTTTGTATAGGCCGCGTTCTTCAGGCAGATAGCCGATGCGATTTTGTAGCTGAGGAGTTATTCGTTCGCCGAATAATTCGATCGAGCCTTCGTCCGGCACGGTTATACCGACGATCATGCGGATAGTAGTCGTTTTACCGGCTCCGTTCGGTCCCAGAAAGCCGAAAACACGACCCGAGCGGACATCGAAACTCAGATCCTCGACAGCCGTAAAATCGCCGAACCGCTTGGACGCATTTTGAACACGGAGAGTTACATTTGAATCGCTCATAAAGAGTTTGTCTGCAATAAGTTTGGTGGTAGACGGCGTTATTTGCAATTGAGAAAGTCAGGAGAAAGCTCCAAAACCGCGATAAATGTTTCTTTAATTCAGTCCTGTAATAATCGGGACGTCAGTTATGAACATCTTTTTTTGCTATTTTCGGATTTCCAAACTTAAAGTTACTTCTTGAATGGGGCGGCTAAATACTGATGGGTAATGATTTAATCTAAATGCCCACTATGGGGCAGTTAGTACAGATGGGGCACATGGGGCAGCGGTGCAGGCAGAATGACAAATCGCCTACGCTTCCGGTTCGGTTGCTCTGAAACAAGAGAATACGCCCGTCGGGCGATATGCTTCGCAGCCTATCCATGAAGCCGGAATTTACTATCGGCCCTAAACTTTCCGGCGTTCCCCACGGATCATCCGGGTTGACGCGATGAGCGACCCAAATATCTTCATCACCGATGGAACCCGGGCGGTCCGAAGTAAAATAAAGAGTCCGCCCGTCTTTTGACAACACCGCCGCTGACTCATTAGCGGTCGAATTGATCTCAGGGCCGAGGTTAACAGGCGCTGACCAATTACCAAATTTTGTCCCACGCTGTCTGAAATCGTTGAAATCAGCGAGATCGGCTGATTTTTGTCCAAATAACACTCCGGAAGCAATGACGACTAGAAGCAAGGAAAGGCTTATGAATCCAAAATTTCGCTTTTTCATTTTTTTCCACCTTTAATAAAGAATTTGACCCATCTTCTTTGAGGAAGACCGCATTTTTGAAATCGTTAGCGAACAATACTGGATTCAGCGGCAATTGTCTTTTGAAATTTCTCCAATTTTTATCCAAAAATTATCTTTACGCGAAAAATGGCTTATTAAAGGGCATTTATAAAAGCCAAAGCCTAGTCGCTACCGCTTCCAGTAGTGACTCGTGTATAGTTTCGTCTGGTCGAAATTATGGAGATATTTGTTTACCGCAAGAATGCAGAGAAGATTGAAGAAGGGTTCGCTGTTGAAGATCTGCCGGAGCTGCTTGATGACGAGGACAACGTCGTTTGGGTGGATTTTCTTGGCGAGACGCCGGAGCAGAATGAAGAAGCAAAGCACGTCATGCTCGACATATTTCGTTTTCATCATCTGACGGTCGAGGATTGTTTCGAAACGAGAAACCAGCCGAAGATCGAGGCCTTTCCTAATTACATCTACTTCATCGTCCACGGCATAAAACCAGGCGAAACGGCGCCGGGGAATTTTGCAACGAAAGAACTCGATGGTTTTCTCGGCGAAAACTTCGTTGTGACATATCACACCGAACGTTTTCGCAGCATCAAGGCGGTTAAACAGCAGATAAGGGCAAGCACGTTTGTCTGCAGTCGCGGCTCGGCGTATCTGCTGCACCAAATTCTGGATCAGATCGTCGATCTGTACATGCCGATCGTCGATGATTTTGACCGGGAGATCAACTCGCTCGAGGATCGCGTGTTCGACATGAAAAAGGGCGGCAATACGATCCTCGAAGAGATAATGGACCTCCGGAGAAGCGTTGCACGGCTGCGGCGAATATCGGCGCGGCAACTGGACGTGCTTTACCGAATTTCGCACGGCGAGTTTCCGCAGATTCCCGAACATATCCTGCCGTTCTTTCGCGACGTTCACGATCATCTGCTTCGGATAGCCGATCTTTCTGAAAATTACAGGGAACTCGTAAGCGGATTGTTCGACATACACTTTTCGGTCGTTGCCAATAAAAACAACGACGTCATGAAAACGCTTACCGTTCTTTCATCAATAATTCTGCCGCTGTCGCTGATCGCCGGAATCTACGGGATGAACTTCGAGTACATGCCCGAACTGAAATCGCGTAACGGATATTTCCTGACACTCGGGTCAATGGCTTTAGTCACGGTCTTATTGCTGGTCTATTTCTGGCGGCGCGGATGGATATTTCAACG
>JBQTJB010000017.1:0-4074 GCA_052387555.1 Blastocatellia bacterium
GCGGCGAGATTTACCTTGTCGATCGAAGTGAGCACTTCGTTCGAAACCCACCAGCCAAACCCCAGAGTTGTAATGGCAGAAAGAAAGAAAGTTATAAAAACCGAGAAGAACGGATCCGATATTAAAAACGATGCAGCTAGATAGGCCAGGAGACCGGAAACGCAATTAAATACGGCGAGTGCGCTTACAGCAAGCCAAATTTTTCCTTTTAGCGACCGAAGTATGACGTTTGAATAATGACGAGGCATTTTTGTTATCGGCGGGATTATCTATTGAACCGCAAGCGATGAGAGAAGACGGCTGATATCCATTAAATTGCATGTGCCGGAGGCTGTTTCAACGGCCCCAAGCATCGGCACCGGACTTCCAGCTTCGGTTTTACGTAATCCGCTTACTTTGAATGACATGATCTCGTGTATCCGGTCGACAGGAAATGCAAATTGTGTTTCACCGGCATTCACGTTAAATACGACCCATTTCTTTTTGCCATCAATCGGGCTTGAGGAGTCCTTAAACAGATTTTTCGGATTTAGAAGGGATATGATCTCGCCACGATGCGCGGCGATGCCATTAACGAAAGGAGGGGCGAGTGGAATGGTAGTAACGGAAAGCGGATCGATTACTTCCGCGATTTTCTCTGTTTCAATTCCGAACAATTCGCTTCCCAGAAAAAAACAAAGAAAGCGGAGCTGCGGTTTTGTTCCGGCGGAACCGTCAATAAAATCATCCCCGCCCTCAGCATCTTCGACGTGAGGAACGGGCATGTTCAGTTCTTTCTCGTTGCTTGTCATGCAAGCACTTGGCTCACGGCCCCGTCGGATAGAAACGTCTCAACGGCCTTCATCAGTGTTTCAGGTCCGAACGGCTTTGTAATGTATCCGCTGGTTCCGGCCATTCTGCCGCGCACTTTGTCGAAGAAGCCGTCTTTTCCGGAGATCATGACGATTGGAACATCCTTGGTCGAATGCTGTTGGCGAATCATTTTGCAGACCTGATAACCATCCATTCTCGGCATATTAATGTCGAGAAGAATCAGATCGGGAACAAGGTTCTTTAGTCTTTCCAGAGCCTCGATGCCGTCCGCTGAACAGTAGACCTCGTGACCGCTCTTTTCCAGTTTTCCGGCAATAAGCTTAAGGACGGTCGGGCTGTCGTCGACTACAAGGATCGTTTTGCCTTTGGGCATCGCCTCGTGAACCTCGTCCTGCCTCTTTATGTCCTCCAGCCGTATAAGCAGAGCATTGACCTGCGCGGCAAGAACGACATTGTTCGGATTCATTCTCGAAGCTTCGAGCAAGTAGCCATATCCAAATTGAAGATTACGCAAGTTTAAATGCCCAATGCCGAGCATCGTTAATTCCGACTCGGTAAACTCACGGCTTTGACGTTCTCTCTCAAGACGCTCGACCGCTTGACGAAGGACGAATTTGTCTGCATGCTGGTTGCCCAGAAGCATATCGAGATCAGAAAGAGTGAGTACGGCCAGACAGGAATGGCAAACGATAGAGTTTGCCTCGTTTGAATTAAAACAGAACGAACACGGAATCGTTGCGGGAATCATCCTCTCTTCTGAGCTATTTCCGAAAAGATTTGCGATGTTGGTTTCGATCGTCTGGTTAAACACTTCTTCCGAAGGAAATGCCATGTCGGGCATAGGAATAGAATCGACTGTTGGGGAAAAGGGTGAAAAGTAAGTTTCTTCTTTTTCCTGATCCGAAAGCTCTTCGGCAAGGGCCTCGAACGGGTTTACCGAGGAGCTTGGTTCCGGGTCTGCTTGTTCGGATTCCGCAGCAACAGCGGTACTCGTTTCGTTTGCGGCCGATTGATCAGTTTCCGGGGGCATTACGAATGTCGAAAATTCAGACGTGTTGTAGAGGTTCGTCCGGTTAAAGTCGAGTTCCGATGTTTCGGGTTTTGGAACTGCTCCAAACATGGAATCTGAAAAATCTTCGGATTGTTCGCTTAATGGATCATCCTTTGAAACCATTTCAAAAGCATCTGCAGGCTTCGGTTCGTCTGTCTGTCTGCCTGTGCTGAATTCGGTTGCGACATCATTTTCGTCAGCTGCAGAATAATCGCTTTCTGAAACCTGTTCGTCATGGTACTCAAAGGATTTTTCTTCAGGCTCCATTTCGTACTCGACGACTTCAGCACTACCGTTGGAACTTTCGCGCGACCTGTCCTCGAACGAAGGCATAAGACTGTTCAATTCGTTTACAAAGTCGTCAAAGTTTTTAGCTGTCAACCCTACTTCTTCGACTGAAGCGGAATCGAAATCGGCAGTTTCCGGAGCAGGATCATACTCGGACATCTCAACCGTTTCAGATGCCGCGGGCCATACTTCTGCCGGAGTTTCTTCTTTCACGGCTTCTACTTCTTCGTGAGCAAAACTTACGTCGGGTTCGACACTAGCTCGAGTCCAGGTTTCCTCTTCGGAAACATAATCAAAACCAACTTCTTCAGCGGAAACAGTGTCCGAACTTTGTCCTTCATTCATTTCCGCAAGTTTCGCGGCGACATGTTCCGGCAGTTCAAGCTCCTGCGTCGGATTCTTGTCTATTTGCGGCTCAAATTCGAACCGCTCGTTGTGCGGCTCCGCAACTGCTTCTTTTGAAGTCTGTTCAATCGATTCTTCGGCTGGTACTTCGTGCATACTTAATGCAGCCGGGCCCATGATCGCGCGAAGCGAATCGAGACTTGCCCTGGCAGCCAGATTTTCGGGATTTATCTGTAATACGCGTTCGAATGATGCAATCTTTTCCTCAAAACCCTCAGCAAAATATGATTTCAGGATCCAGGCGTCTTCGCAATCAGGAGATTCGTCCAACACTGCTTTTAGTAATTCGTCTGCATCCGATTTTCGCCCTTCGAAAGCGGCCGCTTTTGCCGCCGACAGATGGCCGTCAGTTATCTCGCTTTTGGCCTTTGCGAACGCTGTTAGAGCTTCTTTATTGTCGGGATTAATGTTTAGGACTTTTTCCAAATAGCCGAGCTTTCCTTCGTTCGATTCTGAGAGCGAAGCCATCCAGAGCCATGCTGTTTCGTTGTTTTGGTCGTGTTCCAGGGCCCGGTCGAAACATTCGGCGGCGAAATCTTTCCTGTTTTCCTCGATGGCGTCGACGCCGCGCTGGACGAATGTCTTGGCAAGCAGCGAATTTGTAGCGGATTTCCATTCGATGGCCCGAGCATTTTCCGGGTTTATAGCAAGGACGTTGTTGAGAAAGACCAACAGTTCCTCCGGATATTCGCTTATAGATGCGAGCCAGAGCCAGGCAGCTTCGTTTCGGTTATCGATCTCGGTTGCTTTGAAAAGAGAGACACGGGCTTCGTTTCGGTTTCCGGCCTGTGCGGATCTTATGCCAAACTGCAGGTACTCGTTCGCTTCGGCGGTTCGGTCGGCTGAATCTTGCGATGCCGAATGGTTCTCTACGATCGGCATTGTTGACGGGTTCTGTTCGACTTCTAATCTCATAAGGTTATGCGGTAAAAGTAAGCTGATGTGTTTGGAAGGATCGCCATTGGTGCGGACGGTTGAGCACACGTCGCCCGTTTTCAGGCGCCATTTGTTTTGCAAAATGAGTGCCAGTCAGACCAATCCAGAGAAAATTCGGTCAATTTGACGGAACGTCAGTAAAAATGGGCATTTGAATAATGTATGCATGTAAGACTTTAATCAAAACTGCAAAAATAGGGCAGTAAACTGACAGAAAATGGCATTGCTTAATGACAAAAATTCGCAATTTTTGGTTGTAAACTATTGTATCCATGAACGAAATTCGTGAAACTTTGGACGTTGTAATTGTAGGCGGAGGACCGGCCGGAATCGCTTCAGCGATCTGGTGCGCCGATTTGGGTTTAAGCACATTGTTGATCGAAAGGGAAGCCGAATTAGGCGGCCAGCTTTTACAAATTTACGGACGTATTGCGAACTACCCGGGCATCGCTACAAAAGACGGAAGGGAATTGCGTGACAGGTTTCAAGAAAGCCTCGATAATTTTCCGGCCGTTCAAAGATTGCGTTCAATAGTAAGAGAAATCGATGTCGATAAACCCGGAGTAATTCTTAAGTCCGGC
>JBQTJB010000018.1:0-45191 GCA_052387555.1 Blastocatellia bacterium
TTTCTGGGTTGGCTTCTATCTGGTAAAAGATAATCAGTTGGTTCTGGGGCCATTTCAAGGGCCTCTTGCGTGCACGCGGATCGGGTTCGACAGCGGCGTTTGCGGTCATGCTTATACCACACGCGAAACCGTGATCGTGCCGAACGTCGACAAATTCCCCGACCATATTGCATGCAGTTCTGCTTCGAAATCGGAGATCGTCGTCCCGATCTTTGGGTCAAACGGACACGTTCTTGGCGTTTTGGATGTAGACAGCGATAAACTGGACGATTTTTCGGAGATCGACTCAAAGGGGCTAGCCGCAATCGTAAATTTAATCGAAAAATCGATCACTAATTGAATCTATTCCTGCTTTCGCTGTGCGACACATAGTTCTTTTTCGGCTTTATTGCACTCCGAACCGGTTCCATATATCAGTATTTCAAAGCTTTCAATAATCTCGCAGCCCGGTATGCGAGAATAGTCTCAAACGATTGAATCGGGTAGTATTACTCTTTTAGCATCGTACAGAAATTATTTGCTTACTTTGTTGCTCTAAATATTTATGACTGCCATTGAATACCCTTATTGGGTCTGGGTACTGTTTTTTTCGATTGTACTTGTCGCGCTTTTCGTTGACATCGGGATAGTAAACCGAAAATCTCATGCGCCGACACGGAAAGAAACGATCGGTTGGAGTTTTGTGTGGGTTTCGCTTGCGCTTGGCTTTAACGTCTTTATTCTGTGGCAGTTCGGCATAGATCATGCAAAATTGTTTCTCACCGGATATCTTATTGAACTGTCCCTTTCTGTAGATAATCTTTTCGTTTTTCTGCTGATCTTTACATTTTTCAAGGTTCCAAAAAAGTTTCAGCATCGCGTTTTGTTTTGGGGGATCATGGGCGCGCTTGTCATGCGCATGATAATGATCTTTGCAGGTGCCGAACTGGTGGAGCGTTTTCATTGGGTGATCTACATATTTGGAGCGTTCCTGCTGTATACCGGGCTGAAAATGTTTCAGGATACAGACGACAGTTTCGATCCGCAGGACAGTTTCATCGTTCGACTGGCAACAAAGTACATTCGAATCTCAAAGCATTACGACGGCGAGAAGTTTTTTGTCGTAAAGGACGGCGTCAGGTCAGGAACGCTTCTTCTGCTTGTGCTAATCGTGGTCGAATTCACCGATCTCGTATTCGCGGTCGATTCGATACCGGCTATATTTGGAATTACAACGGATCGCTTTATTGTCTACACTTCAAACATATTTGCGATACTTGGGCTGCGGACATTCTTCTTCCTTTTAGCGGACCTCGCCGACCGGTTTCACTATCTTAAATACGGTCTCGCATTCATTCTTTCGGTGATCGGCGTAAAAATGCTCTTGCCTCTTGTTGCCGAGGGGCTGATAATGGTAGTTGGCCCCAATGAAGGGGCGTTCTTCGGATTTATCCAACGATACCTGAACAACGAGTTCAATCAACAGATCATCAACATTTCGCTGGGTATTGTCGTGGCGTCTATTGCAGTTTCGATTATTGCCTCAATTATCTCGCCGCCGAAGCACAGCGCGAACGCCGAACCGGGCGAAGAATAGCACCACCGGATGGAGAGAAAGTACCGTAAAATTTACGTCGAATGGTGGAAGATCCGAAAAAGCACCATCTACGGACTTGTCGCCACCGTTCTTGTGTTGGCGATTACGGTTGGCGGAAGTTGGTATGCAATAAAGAATAATTTGTTTGCTCCGAAAGAGTTTTCGGACATGCCGAAAGACGCGGCGCGAATTGTTTACTTTGAAGGCGACGTGCGCATAACTCGCGCGGCGACGCGCGAAACGATATTGGTTACGCGTGAAACATACGTCACCGCCGGCGACACTATTCAAACGCAGAGCGACGGACGGGCGATCGTTCAAATGATCGACGGTTCGGAATATACAGTGCGCCCGAACAGCACCGTTGTAATTCGAGACAATTCATCCATTTTCGGGGGCAGAAACGTTCGCGTTGCGTTGGACGAAGGCCGTTTGAACGTGAGGACGGAGGATCAACCCGAGAACGCGGAAAACGTTGTTGAAATGCTGGATTCCGAGACTGAGGTCGGGCCGAAAACGGACGCCAGCTTTAATGCCGATTCAAAGAGCGCCGAAATACGCATCAGCCGGGGCAGCGTCGAAACGACCGTCGGCGGATCGAAGACAACGATCAGCGAAAACGAATTTGCGGCTGTCAATAACGGAAAGATCGCCTCAAAAGAAAAGCTTCTTGCGGCGCCGAAGCTTGTTTCACCGAACAATCAGGCACAACTGGTCGACAGCACAGGAGGTTCGGGCTTGAGCGCATCGCTATCCTGGCAAGACGAAGGCACCGCCGCTTCTTTTCATCTCCAGGTATCACGTGCTTCTTATTTTGCATCTGATTCGATATTGTTCGACCGCAGTTCGTTAACCAGCCGGGAATTCAGGATTTCGGGGCTGTCCGCCGGTACATACTACTGGCGGCTAAAGGCGACCGCACGGTCTGGCCAGACGAGCGATTGGAGCGAGCCGTTCCGGTTCAGCGTCGTAAAACAGAGCACTAGCCGTTCTATAGATGTCACAGAATGGAATGTCGAACGACTTGGCGGCAATGTCTTTCTTATTTCCGGACGGACGCAGGCCGGTTTACAAGTTCGCTCGCAGGGAAGTCCGACGATCGCGGCAAGCGACGGTATGTTCAAATTGCAAATAAGGACACCGCTTTCGGAGGTCGCCGTGGAGATGAACGACGACCGAGGCAACCGTGCCGGATTTGTACTGTCGCTAAAAACCGCCAGGGTTTTGCGTAGGTTTTAGATTCAGGAGTAGTTACGGGTTCGCATCACGATCATGGACACGGACGGCGTTCGCGCGAGAGCATTTCGCGTCTGCAGATCGCGCTCGTGCTTACGTTCGCCTACATGCTCGTCGAAGCGGTCGGCGGCTGGCTGACCAATTCGCTTGCTCTCATCGCCGACGCGGGGCATATGCTGACGGATGTAGCGGCGATCACGCTTACGCTTGTCGCTTTTTGGTTCGCATCCCGTCCGGCGACTTCGAAAAAAACTTACGGCTACTATCGGCTGGAGATCTTAGCGGCTTTTGTAAACGGAATCGCGCTTGTTCTGCTCTCAGTCTGGATTATTTACGAAGCCTTTGAGCGATGGCAGTCGCCGCCAGAGATCAAAGGGCTTGAGCTTACGTTGATAGCCATCGGCGGTCTCGCGGTGAATATCTTCGCCGCGTATCTTCTTCATTCCGATAAAGAGCACGATCTGAATATTCGCGGCGCATGGCTCCACGTCATGGGTGATATGCTCGGTTCGGCTATGGCGATAATTGCCGGTGTTTTGATCCTTGGTTTCGGCTGGATGTGGGCGGATGCGGCCGGTAGCGTGTTTATCAGCCTGATAATCATTTTCGGCGCGTGGCGGTTGATACTAGATTCGGTAAATGTTCTGCTCGAAGGCACGCCGCCGCACATCAATCTTGCGGCGGTCGAAACCGCGATCATGGCGACCGATGGTGTCGATGGCGTTCACGATCTTCATGTGTGGACGATCTCATCAGGTATCGAAGCTCTCTCCGCGCACATAACGCACGGTGAATCGATAACCCATTCGGAACTGCTTTCATCGGTCAGGGAAAAGCTGCACGCAAAATTCGGCATTGATCACCTTACTATCCAAATGGAAACGCTCAACAGAGAGGCCGAGGCGGTTTATGTTTGCGAAACGGGAGCCAACTGCTTTGAGCCGGCAAAGCGTTCGAAACCGCAGAGCTATTTGCAGAAAACAGGATAGTTTTCGGGTGCCGTGACGAGATTTATATGCCGGTAATTCATCTGAAGTATGGCCGCACGACGATTCCATTCGAATACGACGACGATAAATTCACCATACTTGGCAATCGAGCAGAGCACGCTGTACTTTCGGATATAGAAATAGGGTCGAAACTGGATCATCCTATCGAATCTAAGCGTCTCGACGATCTGGTCAACCCCGGCGAATCAGTTCTTTTCGTGGTTTCGGATGCAACACGTCAAACCGGTGCGGGACAGATCGTGAATCTTCTCGTGCGAAGGTTGATCGCGGGCGGCACGATGCCGTTCGATATTAGCATCATCTTCGCAACCGGCATCCATCGGACAGTCACTGAAGAAGAGAAGATATCGATTCTCACGACTTTCATTTCCCAACGGATAAAAACTATCGACCACGCGCCGCGCGATCTGATGCAGATCGTCCGAATGAGCGAAACGTCTGGCGGAATTCCGGTGGAACTGAACCGAGCTCTAACGGAATTCGACCATGTGGTGCTTGTCGGCGGCGTCAGCTTTCATTATTTTGCGGGGTTTACCGGCGGTCGAAAGTTGGTGTGTCCTGGTCTTGCCTCTTCAAAAACGATCTCCGCGACGCATAAATTAGCGTTCGATTGCGAAACGAAAGACCGGCGAACCGGCGTCGGAACGGGACTGCTGGACGGCAATGCGGTCCACGAGGCATTTATGGAAGCCGCCTCGAAAGTGAAAATATCGTTTGCCGTGAATACGTTAGTCAACGACGCGGGAGAGGTTGTCGATCTATATTGCGGCGATTGGATCGAATCGCATAGAGCAGCCTGCGAAGCGTATGCTGCGGAAAGGACGATTCATATCGAAGAAAAAAGAGATCTGGTTATAGTAAGCTGCGGCGGTTATCCGCACGACATAAATATGATACAAGCCCATAAGTCGCTCGAAGCGGCTTCGCAAGCTTGTAGCGACGGCGGGACGATCATCGTCTTGGCAGAATGCCCGGACGGTCTCGGGCGCGAAGATTTTCTCGATTGGTTCGCCGCTGCCGACAGCAGCGCACTCGCTGAGAAATTGTGCAAGAGCTATCAGGTCAACGGGCAAACGGCTTGGAGCCTGTTGAGGAAAGCCGAGAGATACCACGTTAGGTTGGTCACAAACTTGAGCGGGGAGCAAATAAATAAAATGCGCCTTCGAAAGGAAAATTCTTTCGACGGCGCAATTTCTGACCTCGCAAATTTTCAAAAAGGCTATGTGCTGCCAGCCGGTGATAAATTTCTAATTAAATAGCTCTAGCGTTTTGCTACGTCGAAGGTTCTGCCGATCGAATCGGTCTGGTTGCGGATCGACCGCAGTTTGTCGCGGTAACCTGTGAATCTGAGAATATAGACTGTGCCGCCGGAGCGTAAGAAATAAAAACGGCCGCTCATCGGGCGTCCTGCCCGCACGAATTCGAAATTGAATACCGTTCCGTTCAGGCGTCCGCTAAAGCTCTCTTCCTTGCCGGCCACGTAGCCCGGAAGAAATTGCAGCTTCTGCTCTTCGTCGCTAATCACATCACTGAGTATCTTAGTGCTGGGTGCATTTAGTTTCCGAACTTCGAGATGCCCGTCGTTGCGGTCAACATTGACGAATTCGACGTTCGGACTGGTTGCCGACGGCTTTACCGTCATTTTCCATTTCGGGTCGGGAATATCGAATTTATAATCTACGTTCGGGTCGCTGAAATTTTCGGTCTGGGCCGAAACGGACAGCGCTAAAAACATGCCTGCAACCACGGAAAATAAAGCTGAAATGATAATTTTTTTCATTTTCGTGTCGATAAACGCTATTCTAGCCCAAATTTGACCAAAATACGACAGTTTTGATGATTGAAGACGTTTAACTGTTGTATTGGTTAGTCCTGTTGCCGATTAAAGTTTTTCGCCAAAGAAGCGTGCCCCGGCGTCTAAGTTTGCAGAGTCGTTATATCGGTCTCGGAGCATTTGTAAGTAACCAGAGGTATCCATTCATGTCCAAAAAGTTTTCTTTCATTCAAAGGGTTGCTGCCAACTTGATGATCTTTTCGCTTGCTCTTCCATTGGCCACGCTGGCGTCCGACGGAAGATCCGAGAAAAAATCTCTGACTGAAGATCAAAAGATCACGCACGTTCTGAACCGCCTCGGGTTCGGTGCCCGTCCCGGCGACGTTGAACGCGTCAAGGCAATCGGTCTGCAAAAATATATCGACCAGCAGATAAACGGCGTATCAATAGATGATTCGAAGGCAGAGGCTAAAGTAAAAAATCTTGAAATATTCAATATGTCTACGGCCGAGGTTTTTGCAAAGTACCCGAATCCGGGCGCGTTGCTTCGCCAATTGGAAGGCGGCCGGGCGGCACAGGCAAACGCTCAAAATAAAAAAATGCCGGCTGACGCGATGAACGGCGAAAAGATGGCCGATCCGGCGGACGAACAGAAAATGACCGCTGACGAGCAACGCGAACGCCGGGAGAAGCTGGCCAAATACTATCGCGAATACGATCTACGGCCGGCAAATCAGTTGCTGCCGCAGATCGCGTCGAATCGCGTCCTGCGGGCCGTTTATTCAGAGCGTCAATTACAGGAAGTGATGGTCGATTTCTGGCAGAATCATTTCAATGTGTTTTCGGGTAAAAACGCGGTTCGCTGGTATATTCCCAGCTATGAACGTGATGTGCTGCGGAAAAATGCCCTCGGTAATTTCAAGGATCTGGTTGTAGGAACGGCACAGCACCCGGCTATGCTTTTTTTCCTGGACAATTTCGAATCGATCTCCCCGAATGCCCAACAGACGGGCGGCAGGGGTGGAAATCGGCGCGTCCAACAGGCTTTGCAAAGCGGCAATCTGACGCCTCGGATGCGTGAACAGATCAAGCAGCGTCAGGGTTTGACCGACGCCCAGCTCGATCAACGCCTAAAACAGGCAAAGAACCTCGGCCAGCAGCGGCAGAGGCGCGGCATAAACGAAAACTACGCCCGCGAACTGATGGAGCTGCACACGCTCGGAGTTGACGGCGGATATTCGCAAAAAGACATTGTCGAGGTCGCGCGGGCTTTCACCGGGTGGACGATCGCTGATGCGCGTGGCTACCGTAAAGCCGCCGCGAACAACATCATGGGTCAAGAGGACAAAGCGATTGAGCGGCTGCAGCGAATGGCGGGTATCCCCGATGATATTGAAAGCGGCGAGTTTTACTTCAACGAAAAATGGCACGACAACGATTCGAAAAATGTTCTCGGTCAAAAGGTTGACGAAGGCGGCATTAAAGACGGCCTGAAAGTGATCGATATTCTCGTCAAGCACCCGTCGACGGCAAAGTTCATCGCCAGAAAATTGGCCGTGAAATTCGTTAATGACAATCCGAGCGACGCGCTAGTCGGACGTGTTGCCGATGCGTTCAGCAAATCGAACGGTGATATAAAAACGACTCTTCGCGCTCTGTTCAACGACAAGGAATTTTTCGCACCGGAAAATTATCGTGCAAAGATCAAAACGCCGTTCGAGCTGGCCATTAGCTCCATCCGTGCTCTGGGCGGAGAAACCAACGCTAATCCGGCAATGCTCGCCATGCTGAACAAGCTAGGCGAAGTTCCCTATGGCTACCAGGCTCCGACCGGCTACCCCGACACGGCCGAGGATTGGGTAAATACTGGAGCATTGCTTGAGCGCTTGAACTATGCAGTCGCGATCGCCAGCAACCGGATCCCCGGGACGCGTGTCGACCTGAAACAATTTGAGGCAAAGAGCACGCCGGAGATCATGAACAAAGCCATCGCGGAAATTTTAGACGGCGATGTTTCGGCAGGAACGCAAGCCACTTTGCTCAAACAGATCGCCCAGCCGCTGCCCGAAGTTAAAGCCGGTGCCGAGATCGAGGACGCTGTCGCAGAAGTCCCGAATATGCGCCAAGCGGGCCAACAGGGCGGAATCCGAAATCGCCAGGCCAGGCTTCTTGATCCTAGCGGTAATCCGGAGGTGTTCAAGGTCGTTAGTTTGGTTTTAGGCACGCCGGAGTTCCAGCGACAGTAAACACACTCAATTTTTTGTAAAAAAGACACGACGACTTCTCGATGGCCGTGTCATTTTTTCGGAGGATCTCGATGAAAAAGTTATCTCTTCTAGCGGTTCTATTTGCCTTATTCGCGACATTTCCGTCCTTTTTACGAGCACAGGTGACGATCGTGGACAGCCCTTTTTTGTATAAACCGCCCGAGAATTATACGATGGCGACGCTTGACGGATACAACGTTCAGGACACGGCTCACGCACGGACGATACCTGTTTTTATCCGGTATCCGGCTAATACGACCGGCCCGCTGCCGATGGTGCTTTGGTCGCACGGCGGCGGTGCCGACCCAAATGGGAAATATGGAAATGTGGATTGGGGAACAACTCTGGCGCGTGCCGGATACATCGTCATTCATATGAGCCATTTGGGCAGAACGCAAGCCGAGAGAATAGCTCAGTGCACCGAATTCGGTGTTCCTGATCAGCAGAAGTGTTCCAGCCTTTTTGGTTCGCTCGAAGTGGATCGGCCGCGTGATGCAAACGCGGTTCTGGACGATCTAAACGGAATCGAAAATGCGTTTCCCCAGATTGCAGGAAGAATCGACCGCAATCGCATAGCCGTATCCGGACATTCGTTCGGTGCTTACACGACGATGACACTGGCCGGCGGCCGTGTCGAGATAACTCCGCAGTTTAACGATCTGAGCTTCGCGAATCCGCTTCCGAAAGTGTTCATGGCGCTTTCGCCGCAAGGGCCAGGACGTTTCGGCTGGAAAGAAGATTCATGGCGCGAGATAAGCCGACCTGTCCTGACAATGACCGGACTTGCCGACTCAGTTCTCGGTGAGGACGCCCCATCACGCGTCATTCCGTTCGAGCGGATGCCTCCCGGAAAAAAGTATCGATTGTACATAAATGATCCCGACGCAACACACAATACGTTCAACCTGAACAACAATGCCCGTCCTGAGTTCGGCCAATGGATCGCATCTTACGGCCTGGCATTTCTCGACGCAAATTTGAAAAGTAATACGACAGCTCAGGCTTTTCTTATCTCGAACAGGTTGAGCATTTATGCAAGCAGGAAAGTGACGACGATCTCACGAAAGTAGCAGATAAAAAAGAAGTTTTATGAAGCGATACTTATTTTTATTTCTATTTGTATTTTCTATAAATTGTTCGAGCCATGCGCAGACCAAAACCGTTTCCGGCAGTTATAGTCTCGCCGCTGATTACTCCAGACAATACCGTGGTCTTTCGGTTTTGGTAATGAAAGGCGACAAGGTCGTGTTCGAGGAGTATCAAAATGGCCATTCGGCAGACACGCCGTGGATGCTGGCGAGCGGAACCAAGTCTTTTTCGGGCGAGATGCTTGCCGCCGCGATCGAGGACAAGCTTGTAAAGAGTTTTGACGAGAAAGTTTCGGACACGATCACTGAATGGAAAAACGATCCGCGTAAATCGAAGATCACGATACGACAGTTATTGTCGCTTACAGGCGGTATCGATGCCGGAGCCGTCGGGCGCCCGCCGTCTTATTCTGAATCGATCAAGTTTTCGGCAAAATTCGAACCGGGCGAGAAATTCGAATATGGTCCCGTGCCGTTTCAGGTTTTTGGCGAGTTGATGCGACGAAAACTTGAGCCGAAAAGAGAAAGCGTATTAAATTATTTGAAGCGCAGAGTTCTGGACCCGATCGGGCTGAAGGCTGCGAACTGGACAATGCAGTCGGGGCAGCCTAATCTGCCTTCTGGTGCTTTCTTAACAGCACGCGAATGGATAAAATTCGGCCATTTTCTTAAGAACGGCGGTAAATTGAACGGGAAACAACTGATCAAAATGAAACTGTTAGACGAGCTTTATGTCGGATCGAAAGCGAACCCGAACTATGGAATAACATTTTGGTTAAATCGTTCGAACAGCGGAAAAGCCGACGTTTCCGAAAATGTCGGAAGACTTCAGCAGTTGCTTGGAGAACGCGAATCGGAAACGACTGAGATCAGCAGGAACGGAGTCGGGAACGACGTTGCAAAAGATCTGTATATGGCGGCGGGAGCAGGAAAACAGCGGCTTTACGTCATGCCGTCGCTCGACCTTGTAATTGTTCGACAGGGACGGCAGTCGCAATTTGACGACCGTGAATTTCTGACCCGATTGATCAATGGTACAGCCGGCCGCTAATTTGTCAGGAGCGACCTGTAGAGTTTCTTCAGCTCATGCAAGTGAGCGCCGATGCTGAAATTCTCATCGGCAAATGTTTTCGCTTTGGTAGATAGTTCCGTCCTGCGTTCGGCATTCGTCCCAAGCTCGACCATCTTTGCAGCAAGTTTTTCCGCATCTCCGACCGGAAATATTTCAGCGAAATTTCCGTCATCCGACGCCTCAATTAACGGTTCTATATCTGACAGGATCATCGGAACACCCGCGAGCATTGCTTCGGATACCGCGACGGGAAGACCTTCGTGAAACGATGAAAACACGAAAACATCCAAAGAACGAAGCACGTCCGGCACATCGCCGCGGGCGCCCAGAAAATGAACGCGTTCCGTAATGCCATTTTCAATACAGACATTCAAACATTCAGCCATTTTATCTTCGGCTCCCTGTTCGATTCCGCCCGCGAATATAAAATGCGAATTCCTGATTTCTGAAAAAACTTTCGGAAGGGCTTTGCAAATGGTTAACTGGTCTTTTCTGGGGTCGCGGTAAAAATTTGCGATCATGCCGAACAAAATAGTGTCGTCCGGCAAATTCAATTCATGTTTTAATGATTTCCCTTCGGGTTTAAGACGGCCCGGGTCGGCGCCGTTGTAGACAACCGTAAAGTTCTTCGTCGCAAGTTTATCTTCTTCGGCGAGCCATTTCTGCAGACCTCGGCTGACGGCGATATTAGCATCCATTCGCGGTATCAGAAATTTTGACACGGCACGATTTTTCCTGTCCGTGATAAAACCCTGAAAACTAAGCACTTTTTTTACATTTTTTAGCCCTCGCGTTGACAGGTACAAATGCAGGCCGTCGACAGGCTGATACCCGTGCACGATTTCGATGCCTCGTTCCTTTATTAAACGCCGCAACTGCGATGCGAGGTAAAGATCCACCGGAAGTTTACGTTGAAACCTCGATACCTCTATGTTTAGACTTCGGAAATCGCTTTCCAGAGCACCGCCGCCGGCCATGGCGAACGTGACGTCGATTTCGAAGTCAGCCGCATTTCGGCACAGATCGAGCACCTGTATCTCGGCGCCGCCGCGCCCGACCGTATCTAAAAACTGCAGAACCTTCATTTCACAAAACCGACGATTTGCGATTGACCGCCGACACCTTACAATTAGCTGAATGTCCGACGTATCGGTAATAGTCCCCTCATATAATCACGCTCTGTTTGTAGAGGAAACTCTTCGTTCAATTTTTTTTCAGACTTTGAAACCAAAGAAACTGATTGTAATAGACGATGGATCAAAAGACGATTCAGTGGAGATAATAAGCAGAGTGCTGGCAGATTGCCCATTTGATTGCGAACTGATCGCCCGAGAAAACCGGGGACTATGTGCGACCCTGAATCAAGGCGTTTCGTTAAGCGAAGAAAAATATTTTGCCTATCTTGGATCGGACGATCTTTGGTTTCCCGATTTTCTGGCACAACGCACCAAACTATTGGAATTACGACCAAATGCCGTGCTCGGCTACGGAAACGTCTACTTTATCGACGACAAGGGCGAGATCTTCGATTCGAGTGAGAACCATCGCGATAGTTGGGCAAATTATTCGGACGGAGATGCTCGAATGATGCTTTTGAGCGGCCTTTCGCCTATAAGTTCCACAGTGGTGTATCGCCGTTCTAACTTAGATAACATCTTGTGGAACCCTGATTCACGGCTTGAGGATTATGAAATGTACGTGAGGCTGGTTTCGATCGGAGAATTTGCGTTTGATCCTAAGACCCTTTCGGCATGGCGACACCATGGCTACAATACCAGTAATGACATGGAAATGATGCTGGATGAAGTTATTGACGTTCAAAAAAGATATTTTAACGTATTAGGAGTAAGTCAGGCCGAGCTTCTGAACGTACATGCAAGAACCAAATTTCGTTATGGGCGCATAATGCTTCAAAAGGGAAATAAGAAAGAGGCCTTTCGGTTACTATGGGACAACTGGTATCAGGGAGGATCGATGTTAGAAACGGGTAAAACTGTAGTACAGCTTTTGCTTCCCGCAAGCCTGAACAGGGCTTACCAGAGAGGAAAACAAAAAAGGAACAAAAGGCGCTATCTTAAACCGGGACTTTGAATTGAAACAGCGAACCAAGGATCAGATAAAGGAGCATTACGAGATAGAAAAGGTCATCGCCGACCGGCTTCGAGCTTCGAGCCGCGAAGAACGGACAAGTCTCTATACGCTCGCCTACGACGAGCTTTTTCAAAAAGTGCCCCATCATCCGCTGCTGACCGAAGCTTTCGGGCCGGAAAGGTCACGCCGTGTGGAAAAAGAGATGGGCTACCTGCGAGATTTTCTCCGAAAGGATTCGACCTATCTTGAAGTAGGGCCAGGCGATTGTCTGGCTGCTTTGGAAGTAGCAAAAGAGGTCAGGCATGTTTACGCGATCGACGTTTCGAACGAGGTTACAAAAAGAATCGAAGCGCTGCCGAATTTCGAATTGATCTTGTCCGACGGCGTGAGCGTTCCGGTTCCGGAAAACAGCATAGATATAGCCTACAGTAATCAACTTATGGAACATCTGCATCCTGACGATGCCATTGCTCAGCTCAAGAATCTTTTTCGATCTCTAAAACCCGGAGCCGTTTATTTGTGCATAACGCCGAATCGGTTGAGCGGCCCGCACGATATTTCACGCTGGTTCGACAGCGTGGCAACCGGCCTTCATCTGAAGGAATATACTGTCACTGAATTGAACGAGATATTTAAAGCAATCGGATTTGTGAAAATGCGGATATTACTTCGGGCTTTCGGGTTGGGTGTTTCGCTGCCGATTTTTGCTTATGGCATCGCCGAATCAGTTCTTAGCGTTTTGCCTCAATCGTTGAGGAAATTGCTTACTTTCAACAAGGTATCGAAATTTCTTCTCGGATTCAGAATTTTGGGGGAGAAACCGGCGTGACAGAAATCGAAATCACCGAAATCAAAGCTGATGGTTCACGGCTCAGTGTCGGTTTTAAGGAATTGTGGAAGTATCGCGAGCTTCTATACTTTCTCACGTGGCGCGATATAAAGGTCCGCTATAAGCAAACTGCCATCGGCATTACCTGGGCCATTTTACAGCCTGTTGTAACGACGGCGATCTTCACGGTTATCTTCAGCGTATTCGCCCGCTTTGATACCGGCGATGTTGCTTATCCTTTGTTCGCGTTAAGCGGCCTGATGATCTGGTTGTATGTCCACACGTCGATCACAATGGCCAGCAATAGTTTTGTCGGTAACACAAATTTGGTGACGAAGATTTATTTCCCAAGGTTGATCGTACCACTTGCCGCGACGCTTGCCGGATTGTCCGATTTGATCTTCAGCGTCGCAATACTGTTCGGGATGATGGCCTATTTCGGCACTACCATTACGGGTCAGATTTTTTTGGCGCTTGTATTTATAGGACTTTCGATCCTACTGGCAGTTTCAGTCGGTACATTATTTTCCGCGTTGAATGTGAGATTTCGCGATGTGAAATTTGCACTTCCATTTATGCTTCAGGTTTGGATGATAGCGTCCCCGATCTTTTATCCGACAAATTTGTTTTCCGAAAAATGGAAACTCATATTCGCGCTGAATCCGTTGACGGGAATACTTGAAGGATTGCGTTCGTCCCTGTTCGGCAAGCCGTTTGACTGGCCGGTGATAGCAATTTCATGTGCCTCGTTAGCGGCTATCACGATCTTTTCAATCTTCGTATTCAAGCGCATGGAGGACGATTTCGCGGACTTGATTTGATGAAGGTAATAACTGTCGAAAATCTGTCGAAGCTTTACCTGCTCGGAGCGCCGCAAAGCAATTCGCTTCGCGATGCCATCGCCGGCATCTTTAGCCGTTTTCGTTCGGGCAAAGGTGAAAATGAACTATGGGCACTGCGTGATGTCAGCTTCGATGTCCGCGACGGCGAAACGTTGGGCATCATCGGCCACAACGGTGCTGGAAAATCGACGCTTCTCAAAATTCTCTCGCGAATAACAAAACCTACAGGCGGACGCGTGGAGATACGCGGACGTGTCGGTAGTTTGCTCGAGGTCGGAACCGGCTTTCACAACGAACTGACCGGACGCGAAAATATTTATCTGAACGGCGCGATACTCGGGATGAAAAACGCCGAGATAGCTAAGAAATTTGACGAGATCGTTGCTTTTTCCGAGATCGAAAAGTTTCTCGACACGCCGGTAAAACATTATTCGAGCGGGATGTATATGCGCCTTGCTTTTTCCGTTGCGGCGCATCTAGAACCCGAAGTATTGATCGTTGACGAAGTTCTGGCCGTAGGTGACGCAGCCTTCCAAAAAAAATGCCTGACGAAGATGCGCGATGTCAGCCAGTCCGGCAGAACCGTGTTGTTCGTGACGCACGACATGTCGGCCGTAACGCGTATATGTGACCGCGCAATTGCTTTGAACAAGGGCGGGATCGTCGCTGACGGGCCGGCGTCGGATGTGGTTCGCGAGTACCTGTCTACTACGTTGGGAATGCGCTCTGAGCGGACTTTCGAAGATGACCCGCAGCGTCCGGAAAATGAATTCGTCCGGCTTCAAAGCGTTCGTGTCGTGGATGAAAGCGGCGCTACCTGCGGCAGTTTCGATATTCGCAAAAAAATCGGAATTGAAATGACCTATGATGTGATAAAACCGGGACATATTCTGCTGCCGAATTTTCAGGTTTATAATCAGGAGCGCTCTCATGTTTTTACCATTCAGGATGCCGTAAGCGAGTGGATGAGACGCGAAAAGGACAATGGGCGGTATGTAAGCACCGGATGGATACCTGGAAACCTTATGGCCGAAGGGTCATTCATCGTGAATGCGGCAATTGTGACCTACCTGCCAAATCAGGCTGTGCATTTCAATGCAATAGATGCCGTCAGCTTCGACGTTTTCGATCCGATGACCGGCGATACGGCGCGTGGTGATTTTACGGGAAGAATGGAGGGCATTGTTCGGCCGTTAGTCGACTTCGAAACACAAAAGATATGACCTTTAATCCATTGAAACATCCGGTTTGTCTAGAGTTTCCGAATTGGATGGCTGAAACTGCCTGGGCCTCGCACATTCCCTTCGCGATGTTTTTGATGAGCGCGGCACGGCCAAAGATATTCGTCGAGCTGGGTTCGTATCGGGGCGTTTCCTACTGTGCCTTTTGCCAGGCGGTGAAAATGCTAAAGGCTGAAGTTCGGTGCTACGCCGTCGATACCTGGGAAGGCGATGAACATGCAGGAAAGCTTGAGCCCGTTGTGCTGGCAGCATTAAAGGCACATCATGATCCGCTGTACGAAGAATTCTCAAGACTTATTCAATCAACATTCGATGAAGCCCTTCAGCATTTTGACGATGATTCGATCGACCTGCTTCACATCGATGGTTTTCATGCATACGATGCGGTTAGGCACGATTTTGAAACATGGAAACAAAAGATATCTAAAAGAGGCATAGTTCTGTTTCACGATATTAATGTTCGCGAACGCGGCTTTGGCGTTTGGAAATTGTGGGAGGAATTAAAAACCAATTATCCGAGTTTCGGTTTTCTACACGGTCATGGGCTTGGCGTTCTAGCCGTGGGGAGAGATGTTCCCGAAGAGATGAAACCGATCTTCGAAGCAAATGAGACAAACGGTTTTCTGATCAGGGAATTTTTCTCGCAGTACGGGGCCCGCATCGATGCAGTTTTCCAGCTGAACCAGCAAAAAGATCATGTCAGATACCTCGAGAGCTACGAAAAATTCGTAAGAAAATCAAGACTAATGCGCTTTTATCGGGTTTTTTCGAACGAGGGCATTGGTGGAGTGGTCAAGCGGATGTGATCTGGACGTTAATGTTCGTCAACCCCCAATAGGTAAAAGAAATCACTGACACACTAAATGCGAGAATTACGAAAGCTTGTACGACGCGGTTATCAAGATGCCGCCTGTTCGTGTAAGTAAACAAACCGAGCATTGCGAGCACCGGAAAGAGGTATCTCCCCTGTGGCTGAAAGGCGTAGATCCACGACAGCATTATTGAAAGAAAGATCGTTAGTGTTACGCCAATAGTAGTTATTGCCAATTGAGCTATTCCGGCACGATCACCGCTCCGGCAGACCGCAGCAAAAATATACGCCAGAAACAGCCCGTAGATCGTGAAGGCAAGAAAATACATCCATCGTTTTGCATGAATACTCATATAGCCGTATACACCTGCAAAACTTCGGGCCGAAAGCTCTATCCAGCCTTTTTTGAACAACATTTCGTTGATGCTCACGCCTTTGTCACGAAGCGCAAGGTCTTTATGAGAATTTGCGAGATCATTCTTCAATGTTGACGGCTTCATTGCGTAGTCCGCAACATCTTCCTGATATGCAAGTAGTTTTCCTTTTTTTTCGGAGCCACCGAAGAATTTATTAAGATATGAGAAACCGGCAAAATTAGTCTCGCCGTTGACATAGAAATCCAACCCGATTCGAAAACCGACGACCGAAAACGCGACGAAAGCAATAACGGCAAACTTCTTTGTATTTTGCAGCGTTAGTGAAAAACGAAAAACCAGCCAAACAGCCGAAAAAAGAACGAAGCTCCAATAATTCGGCTTTGTTATAAACAACAGTCCGATAAGAAGTCCAAACGAAAGGCCGCCGAATATACGAGACGAGAATTCGGAATCATCGAAAAATCTATTCAATGAGCTTTTCTCGTAACCAAGCTGATAAGCCGCGATCATCGTCAGAAAAAGCGCGAAGACATCATTATTAACGTATGAAAAAACATACCAGACCTGCGGCGTCATCAGCAGAAATGCCGGGAAGATAGACAAGTCGCAGTCGATATTCGAACGATAGACGAAGAAAAAAGCCAAAACCGAAAAAAGGAAGACCGAAAAAAAACGAGCCGCCGCCAAAGGGTTGATGCCAACCAAAGAAGCCGCGTAGGTAAATTTCCCGGCAAGAAAATACTCTACGAAATGATAGTTCAGATAGGATTGCCCCCAGACCGAATAACTTTCACGAACTGCCGGATCGCCGATCTCTGGCGGAAAAAAATGAATGATGTAATACTTAGCGGCCTCGAAATGATGGATTTCGTCCGGGTGACGGTTGAAATCGCTGGACAGCGCCATAATGGCCGAAAGAATTACGGCGACGCTCAGGAGAAAAGCTATTACCCACTTAGGCGGCAACTGATTCCCATTGAAAATTGTCCATTTCATAGATCGAACTTAGAATAAAACCCGGCGGGACGAAGTTCAAAGACCCGTTCCTTTTAATTAATGAGACGCAAATTATACAAGAGGTTCGATCGCCTGCGGGAAGTTCTTCGCGAAGGCGGCCTGACCGCGCTCAAGTTTCACCTGATCGCGAAAGCAGTAAAGGTACGGGAGAGGATAAAATACCAGCGATGGATTCGTAAGCACGACTTAAATGCCAAAACGAAAGACGATCTGCTGCGATGTATCGAAAGCTTTCAATATCGGCCTCTGATCTCGATACTTTTGCCGGTTTATGATGTCGATGAAAAATGGCTGCGTATGTGTATAGAATCGGTTCTCGGACAGAATTATCCTTATTGGGAACTATGCATTGCTGATGACGCTTCAAAAAAGCTGCACGTTCGGCAAGTCATTGAAGAATATGCAATTTCGGACAAGCGAGTTAAAACGGTTTTTCGAGCTGAGAACGGCCACATTTCAGCTGCCTCAAATTCCGCCCTCGAACTCGCAACCGGTGAATTTACGGTACTTCTCGATCACGACGATGAACTCTCCCTCGAAGCTCTTTTCTGGGTCGTGAACGAGCTGAACGAGTTTCCCGATGCGAAAATGATCTACAGCGATGAAGATCTGATCGACGAAAAAGGAAAACGTTCGGAACCTAAGTTCAAACCCGACTTCAGCCTAGATCTGATGTATTCGCTGAATTTGGTTACGCATTTGTCGGCCTACAATACCAGTTTGCTGAAAAGCATCGGCGGATTTCGTCTCGGTTTTGAGGGCAGCCAGGATTACGATCTCGCCTTGCGTGTGATAGAGCGAGTTTCCGAACAACAAATACGCCATATACCGCGAATTCTTTATCATTGGCGGGCAATACCTGGTTCTGTCGCACTTGACAGCGACGAAAAGCCTTACGCACATGAACGAGCGCGCGCGGCAATTCGGGAACATTTGGAAAGGTGCGGATCAAATGCAGTAGTTGAACGAACCCACTTTAATCTCCATCGGGTGCGGTATGCCTTGCCAACGGTAAGACCAAGCTTGTCGTTAATTGTTTTCGGCCATTCAGATGAAGTTACTGAAAATCTGATGACAAAATGGCCGGACTCAATCGATTACGGTGTTATAGAAATTATCTTTGCGGAGAAGTCCGAAAGTCTTGCGAACTCCTTAAATTCCGCAGCATATCACTCAAGCGGAGATATTCTGTGTTTTGTAGACGCAAAGCTGATTCCTCTATCTACTGATTGGCTTGATGAGTTAGTGAGTTTTGCAATTCAACCAAAAATAGGAGCCGTCGGCGGAAAGGTCATTGATAGTTTAGGGCGCGTCATTGCCGGTGGGATTGTTCTCGGAGGCGGCCGATTATGCAGTGTTGCTCACGAAGGTGTTCTTACGGAAGAAGCAGGAAATATGTACAGGAATCGACTGAACGGAAACTATTCCGCAGTTTATGCAACATGCTTCGCTCTAAGAAGGAAGATGTTTTTTGAACAAAACGGCTTCGACGCGAGAAGATACAAAAACTGTTTTTTCGACGCCGATCTTTGTCTTCGGCTTAATGAACAAGGCTACAGGATAGTATTCAACCCAAATGTTCGGTTAAAACTGCCTGCTGGCTCCTCACTAACCAATTGCCTGAACCCTACTGATGAAGAGCGGAGTAATTTACTGAGCAGATGGCAGAACAAGATCGATAAAGATCCCTTCTACAACCCAAACTTATCAAAACACTACGGAAGGTTTTTAATAAATATTTAGACCCGTCGTCCTATGGCAAAAACTTTAATAAGAACAACGCCGGCAATAAATCCGCCGATATGTGCAGCGTAGGCAACGCCGCCGGTTCCGGAAGGAGTAAGATAGCCGAGAATCAGTTGGTACGCTATCCAGATGCCGACAGCGACAATTGCCGGAACCGTCGTCAGAAAATTAAAGATGATCGCCCGAACCTGCCGTTGCGGAAACAAAAGAACATAACCGCCGAGAACGCCGGAAATTGCTCCTGATGCGCCGAGCATCGGAATTACGGAATTCGATTCCATCAGTATCTGAGCGGCAGCTGCGGCGAACCCGCACACGATGTAGAAAGCAGCGAAGCGAACGTGGCCTAGCAGATTTTCCAGGTTGTCGCCAAAGATCCACAGAAACAGCATGTTGCCGAAGATGTGCATTATGCCGCCGTGCATGAACATCGAACTAAGGAAATTGAAATAGACCGACAATGGCGTTGCATAATGAGGAACCTCACCAAGGATCTTTCCACTGGAGTCCGTGACGTCGATCATGCCCTGAAGATCGACACCCGACGTTATCTCCCGAGGGACAAGCGAGAATGCATAGGAAAACGACTCATTCGAGCCAAGCTGTTGAAGCAACACAAAAACAAGAACGTTCAGCCCGATGAAAAGATAATTTACGAACGGGATAATCTTTATATCCGAGTTGTCATCGCCGATTGGGAACATTAATCGGTACCTCCTTTGCCGTCAAATGGAAATCAAACTGATTAACCACCTAGCCGATTCCTGCTTCTTCACTTGTTTTGAGAAGCTCGTAACCTTCGCTCCGCGCCACGAATGTTGCAGCTGTCAAATCGCCAACGACGTTCAGCGTCGTACGGCACATATCTAGAATGCGATCGACGCCGAGGATGATCGCGATCAGAGCTGGGTCGATGCCGATCATAGCCAGAATGCCGATGATAAACGGTATCGAACCCGACGGAACGCCAGCAGTGCCCACTCCGCCAAGAATTGCTAGATAAACAATGGTAAGTTGCTGTCCCAGCGTTAGATCGAAACCGACCATTTGTGCCAAAAACAATACTGTGACACCTTCGTAAAGGGCTGTTCCATTCTGATTCGCCGTTGCGCCGACAGTTAGGACAAAGCTATTGATCTCCTTTGGAACGCCCAGATTTTCCTCTGAAACACGCAGAGCGGTCGGGAGGGTCGCGTTCGACGAACTGGTCGAGAAGGCTGTTAGAATCACCGTCCGGACACGGCGGAAAAAGTCGAGCGGGTTGATTTTTGAAAGCAGCCACACGGAAAGTGAATAGACGCCGAACATTTGCAGCGAAAGGCCGAGCAATACAGTCACAACAAACCAGAATAGAGCGCTCAGAAGGTCAATGCCGAATTGCGCGAGGTTGTTGAAGATGAGGCAGGCGACCGCGTATGGGGCAAACTTCATTACGATGTCGATAATTTTTGAAGTTATCTGAAAAAGAGCATCCATTCCCCGAACGAAGGGCGAAGATACCGGTGAAGGCAATAGTGTTATTGCTATGCCGACAACCAACGCGAAGAACATAATCTGGAGCAGGTCAGGCTTCGCGGCGGTCGCTACGATGTTCGTCGGAACGATTGTCTTCACGACCGAAGTTAGAATCGTATCGTTTTTGGTTTCTTCCTTTGCTTTGTTGGCCTTCTCTACCTCAGCGGTCGCACGATTACCATACTTCGTTTCTAACTTGGTCTTCGTTTCCTCGCCTACCGAGTCCCCTGGTCTGATCGTGTTTGCCAGGGTTAAGCCGATAACGACAGAGATCGCCGAGATGATCAAACAATACGCAAACGACTTCAAACCGACGCGGCCGAGTTTCCGAATATCGCCAATGCCGGCAACGCCGACGATCAAAGAAGAGAAGACGAGCGGCACAACGATCATCAAAAGCAAGTTTAAGAACAATTGTCCGATTGGCTCGGTGAAGTTTCGTATAAACCAAACAAGATTCGGATTCTCGCCACCTAGAATCTGATTCAGGCCGATACCGCCAAGAACGCCAACCAGCAAGCCGATCAAAATTTTATTGTGCAGAGCGATACCTTTTGGTTTGTCCGGGGTCTTATCGTCCAGGTCGGTGTCCAGTTCGCGTTCGTAATCGTCCGGTGGAATTTGGCCCTTTTCGTTCTCGGTCATAATATGAAAGGTTCCTTTTTTGGTGAAATGGAATGACTTAAAAGCGTCGGTTTCCGAGAGTTTAGCAGAACTATTGAGATTTTTGTATTTTTGCCGGAAGATTAAAGTAATACATGTTCAAATCTATTCATTTCAGTTCAAATGGCAGGGCGACTACAAATGCCTCAAAGCCGGAAGTTGTCGAGGCTCTTCGGTCAATCGTCGGAGCTGAGAATGTCATCGTCGATCCGGAAAAGGTCGAGCCTTACGGGGCCGACGCGGTTAAGGAAAAGTTCCCGCCCGAGGCGGTTGTGTTTCCTGAAAGCACGGCCGAGATGGTCGAGATCTTAAAACTTGCCAACGAGCAAATTTTCCCTGTCACTGCCCGCGGCGGCGGTGTCGGGTACACGGGCGGAGCGGTTCCGATCGATGGCGGTATCGTGGTCGGGACCGACCGGATGAAAAAAATCATCGAGATAAGCGCGGACGATCTGTATGTCGTGTGCCAGCCAGGGCTGACAACTTTCGAATTACAGCAAGCCGTTGCGGAACAGGGGCTTTTGTTTGCACCTGACCCGGCTTCGTATAAAGACTCGTTCATCGGCGGCAACATCGCGGAAAATGCCGGCGGAATGCGCACGCCTAAATACGGCGTGACTAAGCATCACGTGCTTGGTTTGGAGGTAGTAACAGCGACCGGCGAGATAATCCGAACCGGCGGCAAGACGGTGAAGAACGTCGTCGGCTTCGATCTCACAGGACTTATGTGCGGCAGTGAAGGAATGTTGGGGATTATCACCGAAGCTACTTTGAAACTGCTGCCGATGCCCGAGGCGACTTCGACCGTCCGTGCGAATTTCCATTCCATGGAAGCCGCATGCAAAGTGCTGACTAAGTTCACGCCGGAGGGACTGCTGCCGATGGCTATGGAAGTCATCGATAAATTTTGCGTAGCCGCCGTAGAAGAGAATTTTGCGTTCGGACTATCGAAAGAAGCCGAAGCGATCCTGCTTGTCGCGGTTGACGGCTCAAAGGAAGAAGTCGAAAAGAATGCACAAACCATCGAGCGAATCATCGCCGAAAACGGCGGGTTCGATGTGCTTCGTGCGAAAACGAAAGAAGAAGAAGACAAGCTCTGGGACGTGCGCCGCGCCATCTCTCCGTCATTGATGAAATACGGCACGCTGAAGATCAATGAAGACGTCGTGGTGCCCCGTTCGAAAGTTCCCGATCTCGTTGCCCGAATCGAAGAGATCGGCAAAAAACACAACACCTTTGTCGCAAACTTCGGCCACGCCGGCGACGGCAATATCCACGTCAACTTCGTTGTCGACCGCGATGACGCTGCCGCGATCGCCCGTGCCCGCCAATGCGTCTCAGAAACTTTCGCCCTCTCAGTAGAACTCGGCGGCACCATCTCGGGCGAACACGGCATCGGCTACGTCAAATCCCGGTACATGCAGTACGCGATCGATAAGCCCACGCTCGAAATTATGAAAGGTATCAAACGAGTCTTCGACCCGAACGGCATTCTGAATCCCGGCAAAATGTTTGTTAAACAATAAATGGCGAGGCATCAAAAAGTTTTTATTGACTAGTCCCACTGAATGACGATAAGTTTATTTTGAGAGCAGATTCTCCGGAGTTAGTGACACTTCCTGCTCTGACTTTATTTAGAGTTTTTCTCTATCTGCTCGAACACTCCAAAATCTCACGTCTGTCAACAGAACAATATGAATAAACTATTTCCCGCATCTATTGTAGCTATTACCATATTTCTTGTCTCCGCTTGCTTAAGACTGCCTAACCTTAGAGAACCGGCGCCGAACCAACTAAATAGCAGCCAAACCGAAAAGGGCGAACTCGCTCCGGAGCCCAGCACGGATAATCCGATGTCCGCTTTCAATAAAAAGATCAACGATCTACTTCTCGCCAAGGATTTTGCCGCCATCGAATCGGAGGCAACATCCGCAAGAAACAATAAGGAACGGTTCAAAGGCGGGTTCTGGAAGATTGGATCACTTTATGGCGCGACACAAACGCTTTACGCAGAATACAAAGGACAGAAGATTTCCGACGAGATGTGGAAGAATCGGATCGAACTTCTGAACAAATGGAAGTCTGAAATGCCGGAATCGGTCACGGCAAGAGTTGCTTTGGCCGGAGCCTACATAGCGTACGGATGGTTTGCACGTGGAAGCGACTGGGCTAACACCGTCTCTAATAGCAACTATGCTCTTATGAAAGAACGTTTGGGAATTTCAGAAGCGGAATTGCTCGAAGCATCTAAGCTAGGAACGCATTGCCCACATCTGGCTGCCCAATTATTGAATATCGGAGTGGCGAACGGATGGCCGCGAGATAAGTTCGACAAGCTTTTTGACCAGGCTACTAAGGCAGAGCCGAACTACATTTCATATTATTTGACAAAATCGGAAAACCTGAAGGAAAAATGGAACGGCGAATCGTACGATTGGCAAAAATTCATCGATTCATTACCCAGTAAGCTCCTCACCCTCGATACTGACGAAGTGGATATTATCTACTTCGCTGTAGTCGCCGACAAACTATCTGACCCGACCGGAAATAACTGGGCAATGATTTCAAAGGATCGTATTAAAAAAGGCTTTGCAGACATGGAAAAGAAATTCACTCCGAGTAATTACAGGTTAAATCAATTCGCGTATTTATCTTGTCTGACAATGGACCTTGATTCTGCAAAAAATGCATTTGAGCTCATAGGCGATGATCGAAACGAAGGTGTATGGAACGAAAAAGTATTTAACATTATGAAGCAGCTTGCGCAAAAAAGACCTCAAGTCGCAGCTAGTCCCGAAACCCACCCCAAGGCATAGGCAAATTGGTTGAAACGTTCTACCATTGGCTGAATGGATATGACGATTTCGCTGAGCCGCATTTTACTGCCGATTTTTTTACTGTTCTTTCTATTCAATATTGCCGCTGCTCAGAATAAAACCATTATCCTTGTCAGGCATGCTGAAAAGGCTGATGCGATGAGTGTTGATGCAGAACTTTCGGCAGAAGGGAAGCAGAGGGCGGAGCGGCTTGTAAGGGTGATAGGAAAGTACAAACCCGGCGCAGTTTATTCGACGGATTTCAAGCGGACGCGGGACACGGCGGCGCCTATGGCGGCGAGGCGGCGGTTGCAAGTGCAGACGTATGATGCAAGGAAGCCTGCAGAGCTGATCGACGCTATAATGAAAGGCAGAACCAAGCGGTTTCTGATAGTCGGGCACAGCAATACGATTCCCGGCCTGGCAAATCTGTTCGGCAAAAAAGAGTTGTTCAAGAATCTGGAAGATTCGGAGTACGGCGCGATCTGGATCATAAGAATGAAAGACGGCAAGATCATGAAAATCGAGATACTTTCGTATTAAGTTGTTTCAAACATCAAACTACTGACAATATATGCGACTTTTGCTGATTTACATCTTTACGCTGGCTTCCGCCTCTTCAACCTTCGCGCAGGGCGAACCTACAAACGTAACATTTTGGAACGAGCTGCAAAAGCTCTGCGGCAAGGCATTCGCGGGGACGGTTGCCGCGGCTCCGGCGGACGACACGACGTTTAAGGACAAAGCTCTTGTGATGCATGTCCGCCAATGTGAGAAAGACCGCATTCGCATTCCATTTGTTGTTGGTGACGACCGCTCGCGGACGTGGGTTTTGACTCGTAAAGGCGACCGGATTGAATTGAGGCACGATCACCGCCACTCGGACGGCAAACCTGACGCGGTTACAATGTACGGCGGCTGGACGACCAGCGTCGGGATGCCGACGCGGCAGATGTTTCCCGCCGACCAGAAGACGGTCGATGTCATCGCGGCCGCCGCGACAAACGTCTGGTGGATCGATATAGTGTCTGGCGAACTTTTCAGCTACAACTTGCGGCGTATGGGTTCCGAGCGGCATTTCAGCATCAAATTCGACCTTAAGACAGCTGTGAAAGCCCCAGAAGCACCATGGGGATGGAAGGATTAATTTCGAGATGAATTACTATACGATTTCGCCATCGGCCAGACTCGCGCGTTACGTGCGAAACTTTTGGGTTTACGAAGGCGAGGCGTCCGCAGAAAATCCCTTCATCTATCGCGGCTACGCTGACGGCTGCACGGAGCTGGTTTTTCATTATCGAAGCACGTTTGATCTTGTCCGGCCCGACGAAACTCACGAAGCGTCAATCGCCGCCGGCATCCACGCCCAGACGCGAAATGTCACACGCTGGGTCGTAAAACGCGACTGGTCGATCTTCGGCTGCTACCTTTACCCTTACGCGATCCCACGTCTTTTCGGTTTTCCGGCGAATGATCTGACGGACAAACTGACCGATTTTCGCTCCTTGCTTGGGATCGAGGGCAGCGAACTGGAAGAACGCATGATGATCGCCGCCGATAATCTCAGCCGCGTTGCGATCCTTTCCGGCTTCTTGGAAAAGCGCCTGGAACGCGACCAGCGTGAACTGCCGCCGGTCTTCGCCTCTATCAATCGCATCATCGAAATGCGCGGGCTAATCGATGTCACTCGGCTTTCGGATGATTTCTGTCTTTCGCATCGTCAGTTCGAGAGAAAATTCAAAGAGCTTTCGGGTTTTTCGCCGAAGACCTATTCACGCATCGCCCGCTTTAGCGCGGCGCTAAAGGAATACGGCAGCGGCAAATCGCTCACGGACATAGCTTATGATTGCGGCTACTACGATCAATCTCACTTCATAAACGACTTCAAGGAATTTTCAGGCTACAATCCTAAAATTTACTTCTCCGGCAAGGCCGAGGGCTCGGAATATCTCGACGCCTGAAAAACGTCGTATTTTTCCAATTTTCTACCGCAGCTTTTAGGTATCCTCGTGATGTTAGATATTAAAAGTGAGTTTATAAATGCAGGAAATTGATAATCAAGCAATAAAACAAGAGCTGTTAAAGTTCGGCTCGGACTGGGCCGAGGCAATGGTGGCCAATGACGCGGAACGTATCGGAAGCTTTATGGCTGACGAATGGGTGATCGTATCCGAACGGGGAATCTCAACAGAGCAGCAGTTTATGTCTTTCGTCGAATCGGGCACGCTTTCACACAGCGCATTCGAAATGGCGAGCGACGCGCGCGTAAAAGTTTACGGTGATACCGCGGTAATGAGTATTCGCGTCACCAACACAGCGCACTTCGGCGGGCAGCAGTTTGACGCGGACGAATGGACGTCAGATGTCTTCGTCAAACGCGATGGCAAATGGCTGTGCGTGCTTAGCCACATAACGCCGGTCGATAAGGAATTCGAAAAAAGCATAAAGGAGAAACAACAATGAGTGCAGCAGAACAGAAAGAGATCTTACCCAAGCACTATTCACCGGTGATGCCTTATGTCGTCCTGCCCGGCGATGCGGATGGCTTCATAAAATTCATCAGAGATGTTTTTGGCGCCGAGGAGAAGCTCCGAGTCAATACAGATGACGGAAGCGTGATGCACGCCGAATACAGCATAAACGGAGGAACGATAATGTTCGGCCAAGCCGGCGGTGAATGGAAACCGTTTCCGTGCGCAATGTTTGTGGTCGTCAAGGACGTTGACGGCTTGTACGCAAAAGGTCTGGCTAACGGCGCAGCGGGAAATCAGGAACCCGCCGAACGTGGTTACGGCCGTGCGGCCGGGTTCATCGACAAATGGGGCAATCAATGGTGGCTTAACGATCCCGAAACCATAGATTAAGGGACGAGAGAGTACTGGCGGGGTTCAATCTGTTTGTGTTCTTTCAGCGAGCAGTTTCTTCAGCCCGGTTTCGCCCCAACCCATGATCACATCGTGGTTCCAGCCAAACAGCGGCTTAGCTATCGGAGCGACCAGGTTCATCCAGTGCTTTGTGGTTCGTACCCGCCAATCGTAACGAACATGAGTGGATTCGCCTTCATCGAAAAACTGCCAGAGGCCGTTGCCGTCGAGTTCGCCGAACGCTCTGGCTTCGATTAGTTTGAAGTCTTCGATCCTGATTATCTCAGAATCGAACTCGATCTTATATGGCAAAACACTTTTCCAGACGGAGCGATGAACCGCCCCGACGCCATCCGAATCGCCAGGTTTTAGTTCGACAACGCTTAACACGCCCTTCCACCACTTTGGCCAGTCTTCGGAATGTTTGATGTGCTTCCAAACTTCAGGCAATGTCTCGTTGAGATGCCAATTCGTAACAAATTCGTAAAATTGCACAGACAGTAATTTAAACGAAAAAACGAAAAACGAAATACTGCGTATCTTTTTTCGCCGTCAATTTTTTTGCCTATTTTTTGTTTGCAGTTTTCGCAAAATATCCCTGCCGATGCGTGAGCTTTACTTTTTGCTTTTGAAGCTCGGCACTGACGAGCTGGAGCTCGATCTTGCGGTACGAACCGTCGAGGGCCGGATTGCTTGGTTCGTAAGACAGCAGATATTGCGACCGCATCTCTTCCTGAATCTGCTTGAAAGCAAGTCGAAGCTCGGCTTCGTCACGAGGGAAATACGCCCGCCCGCCCGTTCGTTCGGAGATCTTTCTTAAGGTGCCTTCATCGACGCCGTGGTAAAAGTTGTCGCCGATACCGATCGAGTAAATAACCGCTTCTGCTTTTTGAGCGGCCTGAACAGCATCGTCCAGCTTCTTTCGGCCGTAGGTGTTCACGCCGTCACTAAGCAAAATAATGGCGCGTCGTGTTTTTTCCGGTGCAGGGCCGAGAACTTCTTCCGATGTCACCCAGATCGCATCCCAAATCGCGGTCGAAGCGGCAACTGCCTGATTTGTGCCCGATATCGGCGGCGTTCCCGGAACGGTGCCGCCATTGGTTACAACACCACCGCCAATATAACCGGAAGGTGCAACGAACTGAACTCTATCGACCGCACGTCTTAACCGCGTTAGATTGCTCGTCATTCCTTGTTCCAGCGTAGTTTCGCCGGTAAACGAAATGACGGACACCTCATCTTTTGCTGGCCTTATTACGGCTTCGAGAAAAGAGATTGCCGCGGATTTTTCCTCGGGCAGCGTGCGTTCCTGGGAACCGCTCGTGTCGATCAATATTGCAAGACTCAAAGGAAGATCTACCTGTCTGGAAAATGAAACTATCTGTTGCGGCTGGCCGTTTTCCAGAATGCGCAGATCCTCGGTTTTCAAATCCAACAGCAACCGGCGATTCTTGTCCTGGGCGGTGAAGAGAACGTTGACGGCTTCGGTATCGACCTTAACGATTTCGTCTTCTTCCTCAATCGGAGGTGTTGGAGTCGGGACGGTTTTGGTTTCCTGTTGCTGGGCCCCGGCTGCATCAAAACCTATAAGCGCCGAGCCGGCAAACAGAAAAGCCATTGCCAAAATTAAAAATGTTTTGTACTTCAACATCAAACCCTCTCCTAAACCCGCCAAATGCTAAACCGAAAACTACTTCAAACTGTCGCGTATCGCCCGATAGCTTGTCTTTGTTCTGATCTTGTATTTATCAGTCTTTTCCTTATCGGTAAAGCGAACCTCGATCTTTCGTTCTCTGCCATCGTAATTCTGATTCGCCGGGCGGTAGGTGATTATATATTGCGAGCGAAGCTCCGCGGATATCCGGTTGAACGCTCGCTCAAGTTCCAATATGTCGCCGGTGAAAAACGCTTGGCCGCCGGTCTCTTCGCAAAGCCGTGTTAAATCTTTATCTCCCCTGTCTTTAACCGTGCCCGCCTCGACCCCCGGAACCGAACCCAGGAATCCTGCCTTTGTCGATATGCCGAAAATTGTTGTTTCGGTTCTCTGTGCGATATCGATCGCGTCTATTAACTCTGCGCGGCTGAATGTGTCGTCTCCGTCGGTGATGATAACGATCACGCGTCTGCCCGGAACGTTTCGCAGTTTTTCATCCGAGAATTGCCAGACTGCGTCGTAAAGCGCCGTCTGCGAACCGAACTTGTTGACTTTCTCGACCGCTCGGTCGAGCAGGTCAAGCTTATCGGTAAAGTCCTGTCGAAGGTTTATCTCGTTATCGAAAGTCATGAAGGCTGCTTTGTCTTTGCGGAGCCGCGTAACTGTATATATAAAATTCTTGGCCGCTTCTTTCGAAAACTTGATCTTGCCGGCGGTCGAAGGCGACGTGTCCATCAAAACACCGACAAATACCGGCGGATTGGTTTTCTCATCGCTAAAAAATGTGACCTCTTGCGGCACGCCGTCTTCCAAAACCGTAAAGTCTCTTCTCGCCAAACCGGAAACCAGGCTCTTTTTCTGCATAACTGTAACCGGAAGACGGACCTCGAACGTCTTAATGGAGCCGCCGTCATCGATCTGCGGAGTCGGCGTCGGCGTTTGAGCATTTGCCGCCACGGCGAAAAGCGATGCGGCCAGAGTTATTAAAAGAAACCTTTTCATAAACCAGATATGGAATATCGTGACAACGTCGTGAATTTTGATGCCCTGCCGCATCCGTATGTTGCCCGCAGTCAAATGCAAAGTATAGCAAACATCGGGCTAAAATATGATCTGGCATCTGCGGGGATTTTATTTACAGTAGCGCCTTCGTTAAATTTGCATGTCCGTGCTCTTGCGAACAAGGGGCGATCTGTGGCTATCTAACTTACGTGAACACAAACATATTCAGGGAATACGACATTCGCGGGATCGTCGGTGAACAACTTACCAACGATAGCGTCACTATCCTGGGCAAGGCCATTGGAACTTTTTTTCACAGGAACGGGGCAAAGCGCATTGCGATCGGCTACGATGCCCGAAAAAGCTCGCCGGGCTTCTGTGACTTGCTTACTCGCGGTTTTAACGAAACGGGCTGCGATGCGGTGTTGATAGGGATGGTTCCGACGCCGGTTCTTTACCACACCGTTTTCACAAAACCGGTCGATGGCGGCGTGATGATAACCGGTTCGCATAATCCGCCGGATCATAACGGATTTAAGATATGCCTTGGCAAATCTACGCTGTTTGGCTCGCAAATTCAGGAAATAAAGGAGATCGCCTTGTCAGAACCGCCTGCGTCAGCGGGCGGCCAGTCTCGCGGTTCTATTAAAACCTTGGACGTTTTGGATGATTACTGCCGCGACATTGTTTCCGGCATTTCACTCGGCTCTCGTAAAATAAAAGCAGTAATCGATGGCGGTAACGGCATGGGTGGCGTCACGGCCGTCCCTGTTTAAGAAAAGCTAGGCGTCGATTTGGTAAAGCTTTTCGTTGAGCCCGATTCAAATTTCCCAAACCATCACCCCGACCCAACCGTAACCGAAAATCTACAGGACACGATAAAGGCTGTCCGGGAATCCGGTGCGGATATCGGCATTGCTTTTGACGGCGATGGCGACCGCATCGGTGTCGTTGATGAAAACGGACGCATTATTTGGGGCGATGAGCTGATGGTGCTTTTGTCCCGTTCGATTCTCGTTGAATTGCCCGGCTCGACGATAATCGCCGAGGTGAAATGTTCACAAAATCTCTTCGATGACATCAAAAAACATGGTGGAGTGCCGATAATGTGGAAGGCCGGTCATTCGCTGATCAAGGCGAAAATGAAAGAGACCCACGCCGCACTCGCCGGTGAAATGAGCGGGCATATCTTCTTTGCTGACAGGTTTTACGGATTTGACGACGCCACATACGCTGGCGCACGTGTGATTGAAATTTTGTCGCGAACCGAAAAGAAACTCTCCGAGCTGCTAGCCGACCTGCCCGAGACATTTTCGACTCCCGAACTTCGCGTCGATTGCCCTGACGAAATAAAATTCGAAGTCGTTAAAAAAATCGCCGATCATTTCGCGCAAACCAATGAAGTAATCACCATCGACGGGGCCCGCATTATCTTTGCTCCCCTCCTACCAGAGGAGGGGTGGACGCGAAGCGGACGGGGTGGAGGGAGCGGCTGGGGCCTTGTGCGTGCCTCGAACACCCAAGCGATCCTCGTTTTGCGGTTCGAAGCCGATTCGGATGAAACGTTAGAGGTAATTCAAGACATTGTTGAAGAACAAGTAAAAAAGGCTATAGAGCATTCTGAATAAATCATGGAGCGTGGCGATACCAGGTAAGTGATAGGTGATATGGTTCCCATTTGCCGAAGTGGGCATTCCCCCACCGATCATAAAGGTCAAATTTTTCTTCAAGTGACTTATTGCTTCGCACCTCTACAAAAGCTACGCCACCAGTCATGCCTCCACTAGCATCAAGATCGAATATCTCACCTGGATACTTCTTAGTCACCTCATAGCGCAAACGAGAAATAAGTTTGTCGGAGGTGTTCGACATCCAACAATCCTCGCCCAAGTCAGCTGGACACTTCACCTGAAATTGAAACCGTCCTTCATGAGAGAGCCAACGTGGCGGCCACGCGTAGGCAAAGTCAGGTGTCTTACTCACATCGTTCAAAAATCTGCGGGCGTCAGCCACCGTCGGAAATTCGCGCGTTTCTTTTTTTAAATTTTTGAACCGAGTCGAAAACGCTTTCAGTTTTTTTTGATCAAAATACACGGAACCTTGCGTTGTAACCAATTCATTGCATTCGAGATTGATCGAGAATGAATCTATTTCCATTCCATTTTTTAAAAGAATGATGTAATAGTGGTAGCCGCAGGCATGCATGTACTGAGGCTTTTTGAAGACCCAATCCTTTTTGATTGCGTTCAGGAGCGATAAGTCATCAGTATAAAACTCACCGATCTTTTTTTGAAGAGGGTGGTCAGTATGATGAACAAAAATTCCTAAGATAGTGTAGCCGCCGTCTTCAAAACGATATTTGTCAAAAAGTGCAGCTTGGGTAAAACACGGTATCGTGCAAAGTAATAGCAGAAGAATGGATAATGTTTGACGCATAAATTTATTCACCCTTCATTCACTTTTATCACAAAAGTATCTTGAAGCCCGCTTGTTCGAAATGATGATCTTCGGTGAAAGCCTCAGTGATGCTGTGGTCGGCCATAATAACGAAACTGGTACAGTCAACGAGTCCCCAGGCTTTGTCAGGTCGATCATCAAATAAGTCGAGACCTCGATCAAACAAGTCAGGACTCGACGGAACTATTTTTATTGCCGGCGCTTCTTTAAGGTTTCTTATGAATTCTGCCGTGTCCGTTCGAAAGTCGGGTACAGCTAGTGCATTGCCTAGTTCGAGAAGAACAAACTCTGAGGTGAATAGAGAGGCTTTAGACAACCACAGATGTTCGAATATTTCACGCGCCTTCCGATGCAAAGCATCTCGTGTATTGGCAAGAGCTATCCACGCTACGGTGTCCACGAAAACAGCAGTCATCGTTGTTTCTTTGGCGTGCCGTAAAGGTAATGGTCGTGTTGAGCCGCGAGATCTTCGATCCCTGTATCCACTTGAAATTTATCGACCAGGTCTTTTAGCGAGACACCATTTTTACCATTTACGGATTTTGGGAGTGCGGGTTCATCCTCAATAAATGTGATGAGCACATTGCGCCCCTCATCCGCTTCTCTTACCGGCTCTAGCGGCAACACAACGCCGTTTTTGATTGTTCCTTTGACCGAAATCATAGCGATTTCATTATACACAAGTTTTAGGAGCTTTCGTTAACTTTTAACACAGCTAAAAACGCTTCCTGCGGGATCTCGACGCGGCCTACTTTCTTCATCCGCTTTTTGCCTTCTTTTTGTTTTTCGAGCAGCTTTCGTTTGCGCGAGATGTCGCCGCCGTAGCATTTGGCGATGACGTTTTTGCCCATGGCCTTGACGGTTTCGCGGGCAATTACTTTATTGCCGATGGCGGCCTGGATCGGCACTTCAAAAAGCTGGCGGGGAATCAGCTCCTTCATTTTTGCGGTGAGCAGTCGGCCTTTTGCGGCGGCGGTGTCTGTGTGGAGGATGAGCGACAGAGCATCGACCGGCTCGCCGGAAACGAGCACGTCGAGCTTGACGAGCTTGCTTTCCTGATAACCGGATAGATGATAATCGAGCGAAGCGTAGCCTTTTGAAACGCTCTTTAGCCGGTCGTAAAAATCCAGGACGATCTCGTTCAGCGGCAGTTCATAGACGAGCATTACGCGGTCGGTCGTGACGTATTCGAACTTCTTCTGCACACCGCGTTTTTCATCCAATAGCGGCAGAATTCCGCCTAGAAACGAATCGTTGGTCAATATCGTGGCGGTTATGAACGGCTCTTCGATCTTTGTGATGCGGCCCGTGTCGGGCATTTTCGAGGGGGAATCGATCTCGGCTGTTTCGCCGTCGGTCGTCGTCACGCGATAACGAACGCCGGGTGCTGTCGTAATAAGATCGAGATTGAATTCGCGTTCGAGCCGCTCCTGGATAATTTCCATGTGAAGCAATCCGAGGAATCCGCACCTAAATCCAAAACCTAGAGCTGTCGAAGATTCCGGCTCGTAAAAGAACGAAGCGTCGTTCAACCGCAGTTTGTCCATCGCATCGCGAAGGTCTTCGTACTGCGCCGAATCTATCGGATACAACCCGGCAAAAACCATCGGCTTTACTTCCTGAAAACCGGGAAACGGTTCGGCGACTGGCCGGGCCGCATCGGTGATAGTGTCTCCGATCTGAACGTCCGCAACGGTCTTTATGGAAGCTGTCAAAAAACCGACTTCGCCGGCTCCGAGTTCGTTAATAAGAGTCGGACGAGGACGGTTCACGCCGATGGTTTCGACCAGGTATTCGCGGCCTGTGTTAAAGAATTTGATCTTCGTGCCTTTTTTTATTGTGCCGTCGATGATTCGAAAAAGCACTATCACGCCTCGATAGCTGTCGTACCAACTGTCGAAAATAAGAGCCTTTAACGGCGCTTTTCGATCGCCTTTCGGGTGCGGAACTTTAGCAACGACAGCTTCGAGAACTTCTTCGATGCCGATTCCGGTTTTCGCCGATGTGAGAACGGCCTCGCTCGCGTCCAATCCGATAATGTTCTCGATCTGTTCCTTGATGCGGTCGGGTTCAGCGGAGGGAAGGTCGATCTTGTTCAGAACGGGAATCAATTCAAGGTCGTTTTCGATCGCAAGATAGGTGTTTGCAAGGGTTTGAGCCTCGACACCCTGCGACGCATCCACCACCAGCAACGCACCTTCACAAGCTGACAGCGAACGCGAAACCTCGTAAGAAAAATCAACGTGGCCGGGAGTGTCGATCAGGTTTAGAACATACTGCTTGCCGTCCTTCGCCTTGTAATCGAGCCGGACGGCGTGAGCCTTTATCGTGATGCCGCGTTCGCGTTCGAGATCCATGTCGTCAAGTAACTGGTCTTCCATGTCGCGGTCGGCAACGGCGCCGGTCAACTGCAGAATGCGGTCGGCAAGCGTAGATTTTCCATGGTCGATGTGAGCAATGATCGAAAAATTTCTTATCGATTTCGGGTCCATAACGTCAAAACGAAAAACAGGTCAACCAAATACAATATCAAAACGATGCTGGATGCGCATTTTTGACACTTCGAAAACAACGTAACCTTGAGCCGCAAAAAATCACAAATTATCATCCGTTTTGACGAAATGAAAATAAACGCTCTGAAATTAAGTTCTGTACAGTTGAATCCAATCAAAACCCTCTGTCGAAAACCACAGCATTGGCAGAACGAAAAGCGTGATCCAATATTTCCTAGAGCCGACCGGTTATAGCCCGTTGGTTTTTCAAAGCCGTTATTAGGCAACCACATTTTAATTTGCGGCTTTCAAAAGGCCGGTAACAATCAAGGGAGGGTAAACACAATGGCGTTTTTTCAGAAGTATAGGACTGTTCCTATGCTTTTTTTAATGTTGTCGGTATTTTTTCTGCATCGGGCGAGTGCCCAATCAGAAGGCGTAAGCGTCACGGCTGTAAACATTTACGGCGTCACATCGACGAACCAGCTTATTCGCTTTAACAGCAGCACGCCAGGAACCGTGACCACGGTCGGCGCGATCACAGGACTTCAGAGCGGCGAGAATATCGTCGGTGTAGATTTTCGTCCGGCTACGGGCGAGCTATTCGCGCTCGGCGATTCCAGCCGGTTGTACACCGTCAATAAATCGACAGCGGCCGCTTCTTTGGTGGCGGTACTGTCAACGCCGCTTTCAGGCACATCATTCGGAATGGATTTCAATCCGACGGTAGACCGAATCCGGATCATATCGAACACGGGCCAGAATCTTCGCGTAAATCCTGCTAATGGCGTGGCGATTGTTGACGGAACCCTAAACGGCGGCGCTACCGGTGCCGACGCCGCGGGCTACACAAACAGCTTCAACGGAGCTTCAACGACCTCGCTCTTTGACGTTTCCTCAACAACAGATTCTCTGTATATTCAGAACCCGCCGAATTCAGGAACGCTTGTGCTGGTAGGTGCTTTGGGCGTCAATGTTACTGACATCAATGGTTTCGACATTTTATCGACCGATTCTACCGCGCTCGGAGCTTTCACCGTCGGCACGGCGACAGCCCTTTACAGCGTCAATTTGACCACTGGGGCGGCCTCGTCGGTCGGCCCTATTGGCGTGGGAACGTCTGCCTTGCGCGGCATGGCTATAGAGACAGCGATGACCTCGAACTATCTTGTTTTTGGCCTAACGACCGCAAACAGTCTTGTACGATTCAACAGTTCGCGGCCGAATACAATACTCGGCTCGGTTGCGATCACGGGATTGCAGGGCGGCGAAAATGTCCTCGGCATAGATTTCCGACCAGCTAACGGACAGCTATTCGCTCTCGGAAGCACAAGCCGGATTTATCGAATCGACACCACAACGGGCGCAGCGACATCAGTAGGGACTCTGACCACGCCGATTCTCGGCACGAATTTCGGATTCGATTTCAATCCTGTTCCAGACCGAATTCGAATTACGTCCGATCTCGAACAAAATCTGCGTGCAAACCCAAATGACGGAACAAACCTTGTCGACTCTGTTCTGGCTTACGCGGCCGGCGATCCGAATTTCGGAGCCAACCCTAATGTTGTCGCATCTGGTTATACAAACAGCTTTGGCGGAGCAACGGCGACGACGCTCTACAATATCGATTCCAATCTTGACATCCTCGTGACTCAGAATCCGCCAAATGCCGGAACTTTGAATACGATCGGCAGTCTCGGCGTAAATGCGACGGGCGAGGCCGGTTTCGATATTGCAGCAGGAAACAACACCGCTCTGGCGGCTCTATCCGCTCCATCTGCTACTAGTTCAGCATTGTACAGCGTGAACCTTTTAACCGGAGCAGCGTCCCTTATCGGCCCGATCGGAGGAGCACAGCTCCGCGACATTGCAATTGCACGCAGCACGGCGGCGGCGAACGTCGATTTCGATGGCGATGGCAGAACGGATAGTTCGGTTTTCCGCGTTGCCAACAACACCTGGTTTGTAAACCGAAGCTCCGACAATTCTGTTTTTTCGACGCCGTTTGGCCTGGCGGATCGTGACATTCTAACGCCGGGCGATTATGACGGCGACGGCAGAACCGACATCGCTATTTGGCGATCAACCGAAGGTAACTTTTACGTCCTGCGGAGTTCCGATGGATCCGTCTCGGTGTTCCAATGGGGTTTGCCGGGTGACGAGCCTCTGGCTCGCGATTATGACGGCGATCTCATTACGGATTACGCAGTAGCACGCCGCGAAGGAAGCCTGCTCGTCTGGTATATCCGCAACAGCTCTAACGGCAGTGTTCGCATCGAGCAGTTCGGCTTGGGCTCCGACGCGGCCACGCCGGGTGATTTTGACGGCGACGGCCGTTTCGATCTAGCCGTATATCGAGGCGTTTCCGGGCAGCAGGCAACATTCTTCGTTCAGCGAAGCAGGCTAGGCCTTGCGGTTGTCAATTGGGGACTCGGCGGCGATCTTGCGGTGCCGGGAGATTTCGACGGTGACGGAATCACGGACTATGCCATAGTTCGGCAGGGAACGCCTTACATCTGGTACATCCTGCAAAGTTCGAACCTTCAGCTGGCGGCGATTCAATTCGGCGTAAAGCCGCATTTCACCACTCAGGGAGACTATGATCGTGACGGAAAAACGGACGTGGCGGTCTGGGACCCGAACGTCGGCATTTTCTATTCATTCAGAAGCTCGACACTAAGCCCTGTATCTAACCAGTTCGGGCTGAATGGCGACTATCCGGTGGCGAACTACGACACTCATTAATTAAATGGAGAAGTTTTTTTGCCGCTATTTACGGCCGGTTCGACCACGGACCGGCCAAACTTCAACGAATCAGGGAGAGAAGAAATGAAAAATCCAGTTAAGAAAGTTTTTAAGGGAATCGCTGCAGCTTTGCTGATGGTTTCGGTTTCCGGCTTGCCTGTTTTTGCTGCCAGCCACGGTGAAGCACCGATGATCAGCATGGACAGGTTCGCGGACAACACTGACACTTATGCATTTCGCAGCGTCGAGGCCGGCCGCGAAGGCTTTGTAACTTTGATCGCAAACTATATACCGCTGCAGGAGCCGTCCGGCGCACCGCAATGGTTTCGGTTTGACGATTCGGTTCTCTACGAGATCAAGATCGACAACACCGGCGACGGCCGCGAGGATATTACCTACCAATTCCAGTTCAGCACACAGACGGTTAACCCGAACACAGTTTTAGGCCAAAGCACGGTAAATGTGGACGGCGTAATCAGCAATTTGAATGACCCGGACTACAACATGCCGCAAACCTACTCCGTAAGGCGCGTCGATTCGCAAACCGGCCGCCGCGGCCGCCTTATCGGTGGCGGATTTCGTACACCTCCATCGAACATCGGGCCGCGTGTTACGCCAAACTACGAGACAAACCTGGGCCAGCCCGCAGTGTATAACATTCCAGGCGGCGGCAAGGTTTTTGCCGGCACACGCGATGAATATTTTTTTATCGACCTCGGCGGTGTATTCGATGCGTTGAATCTTCGCTCGATCGGCATGGCAGGCGGCATTGACTCGACGAAGGATTACAATGTCAGCACAATAGCGATCGAAGTGCCGATCCAGGATCTAACGAGAACCCGAAATGTTCCCGCGTCACCGACCGCCGATGGCGCCGTCATAGGCGTTTGGGCAACCGCCAGCCGACGCACCGTTAAGGTCATCAATAATGACGGCAGCAGATTTACTGCCGGTGCATGGCAGCAGATCTCGCGGCTCGGAAATCCATTGGTCAACGAGTTGGTTATTCCTCTCGGATTGAAAGATGCATTTAACAGCCTTTCACCTCAGGTGGACGGAACCATACCGCAGGTTGTATCAGCGGTTACCGACCCTGAACTTTCGCGTTTAATGAATCTTGTGTTTGGCATTACGGTTCCACCGCCGCCGAGAAACGATCTCGTTTCGATCTTTGCTACCGGAATTCCGGTGAACGCCGTCACGGGGACTAACTATACGACTTTCCTTTCCGATGGAATTGCACACGAGTATTTGAGGCTAAATGTTGCGATTCCAATAACCCCTATTGGAAGTCAAAGCCGTTTCGGATTGCTTGGCGGAGATGTTGCAGGGTTTCCCAACGGCCGCCGTGTCTTTGACGACGTAACGGACATTGCTCTTCGTGCTTTTGCTGGCGGAACGCCTTTTACACCCGCGCAGAATGTCCCGCCGAACAATACGCTCAGCGACGGCGTCAGCTTTAATCCGGAAGGCCCGTTGCTTACGCGGTTCCCGTATTTACGGCCACCGAACCAGGGCAATCAACCTCGAACGTCGAACCAGCAATTGTTCGAGATCGAGGACCGGGATGATTCGAAAATCCCGACAGTTGATAAAGACGGCAACTTAAATTAGCCGTCGTTCACTCGCCGCGTCCGGAGATTCCTGTCTTTCACCGGACGCGGTAAATATGGACAAATTTCGGAGAAGTCTTGTATGAATACTCGTTCGACATTAATGGTATTGACCGGCTTGGTAATGGTCACGATATTTTCCGGTGCGTGTACTTTCAAGGCGGCGGATGCGGCAAGCCCGAGTTACGCGGGAACGGAGTTTTCGGCAACCGGAGACAAAGAAATTGACGGAGCTTTGAAACTGATCGATAAGATGCCCGATTCGCCCTTAGCCTATGGCCAGTTGGCCGCTTTATACATAAAGAAAGGCAGGGAAACCGGCGAGTTTGCTTTCAATGTCAAAGCAGAAGCCTCCGTTGATAAAGCGTTGACGATCGCCCCGAACGATCTGATTGCGAGAAAGTTGAAAGCATCCTTACACCTTACCTTTCACCGTTATTCCGAGGCTCTCGATGCCGGCAAACAGCTTGAAAAAGATTTGCCGAACGACCCGTATGTTTACGGTGTGTTGACCGACGCCAATTTCGAACTCGGCAACTATACGCAAGCAATCGCCGCAGCACAGAAGATGGTCGATTTGAAACCGAACAGTTTCTCTTACGCTCGCGTAGGACGGCTTCGTTCGCTTCACGGCGACCATGCCGGTGCGGTTGAGATGCTAGCTCTTGCGGCGCGAATAGCCGATCCGCTCGACAAAGAAGGCCGAAGCTGGTTTTTGGTACAACTTGGCGATGAATATTGGAAGCACGGAAAGTATGTTGAAGCCGAAAAAGCCTATGACGAAGCGCTGAGCATATTTCCCGCATATCATCTTTCTATCGCTGCAAAAGGAAAAGTTCGGGCATCGATGGGCGATTTCGAAGGAGCGGCGAAATATCTTGCCGACTCGCAGAACCGGATTCCAAACGCGGAAACCGTGATCTTGCTTGGCGATGTCCATGCACGCCGAGGCGATAACGAAAACGCTAAAAAGCAATACGATCTGGTTGAGGTCGTCGAGCAAAAGCTGGGAATGAAAGGCGACCAGAAACGGCTCGCCCTTTTCTGGGCAGATCGCGGCATAAAGCTCGATGAGGCAGTTGCAATCGCGGCCGCGGAACATGCTGCCCGAAAGGATATTTTTACGGCGGACGTTCTAGCCTGGTGCCTGCTCAAAAAAGGCCGCGCGGCCGAAGCCAAAAAAATAATCACCGAAGCAATGCGTCTAAAAACGGACGACGCTCGAACTCTCTATCACGCGGGAATGATCGAAAAAGAACTCGGCAATCGAAAAGAGGCGGCACGCCTGATCGAAAAATCATTAAAACTAAATCCGTCGTTCGATCTGATTCAGGCGGAAACAGCGAAAGAAGCTCTTAAGGAACTTGCATAAGAGCCAAATCAAAAAAATCATGCGGATGAGAAATTTCATATTTGCGGTGTTGATTCTGACAGTTCCGATCGTCATCGCCTCGGCACATCCGCTCGGCAATTTCAGTGTCAATCAATATTCACGTATTGAAGTAGGCAAAGCCGAGATCAAGATACGGCAAGTTCTCGACCTCGCAGAAATACCGACTTTCCAGCTTAAGTCCGAAATCGATACGGACAAAGACGGCGTTCTCTCACAAACAGAACTCGATGCATTCGGCCAAAAAATAACGTCCGGCTACATCGCAAACCTGGCGCTTTCGATAAATAGCCAACAGGCTGAAATTCGTGAAACGGCGTTTTCGGTCAAGGTGGAAACCGGCGCCGGAAATCTGGAAACGCTAAAAATCATTTGGGATCTATTCACCCCCATAAAATCGTCAACCGAGCAAAACAAAGTTTCATTTCAAAACAATAACTATGCAGAACGGCTCGGCTGGCGAGAGATCGTGGTTAACAGGTCGAGCGGTGTCGAGGTTTTTGACAGCACTGCGTACGGAAGCGGTGTCACCGACGAGCTCAAAGCGTATCCCGAAGAAACACTTTCCTCACCACTCGGGGAAAGGGCCGCGGAGTTCTCCTTTACCCGCGGCTCATTTCCTGATGGAGCTAAACCGCTGCAAAACCGCGACGGGCACGTCACTACGGCTATTCAGAAAGATCGCCTTGCGGATTTGATCTCCGTGCCGGAAATAACTCCCGCTGTTGCGTTATTCGGATTGTTGTTGGCCTTTGGCCTCGGGGCGTTGCATGCAATGTCGCCGGGACACGGGAAAGCCGTGGTCGGTGCGTATCTTGTAGGTTCGAAAGGAACACCGAAGCACGCCGCGTTTCTCGGCCTTACGGTCACGATCACGCACACGCTGGGCGTGTTTGCACTGGGACTTTTAACACTTTTCGCGGCGAATTTTATCTTGCCCGAAACGATCATGCCGTTTCTGAGTTTTTTTTCTGGCCTGATCGTTCTTTATATCGGTTTGACAATGTTCAAGACAAGGCTGTTGTCGGCCTTGGGAAACCCTAGAAACGAACACCACCACCACCACGGCGCGCACTCACACTCGCACGGCGACAATTCGCACAGCCACGAAGATCATCATCACCACCACGAGCATGACAACTTCACGCACACGCACGACGGCCACACGCACACGCATCTTCCGCCTGAGAAAGTGACGTGGAAAAACCTGCTTGCACTCGGTGTTTCCGGCGGCCTCCTCCCTTGCCCTTCGGCGCTCGTGCTAATGCTTTCGGCGATCTCGCTTGGACGTGTTGGTTACGGCCTTATTCTAACTGTTGCGTTCAGCCTTGGGCTTGCGGCTACGTTGACTGTGGTCGGGCTGGCTTTTCTCTATGTCGGAAAGCTGTTTAACGGCACGAAAATCAGCCGGAATCCTTTGGTCATATCTCTTCCGGTGATAAGCGCATTCGTGATAGCCTGTCTTGGCGCTATGATCTGCTATACGGCTATTTCGTAATGTATTTCATCCGCTCCGGTGGTCTTCAGTTTTAGCCTTAGTCATTGCAGCTAAGTCCTGCATATTTTATTTTCCCTAAAAATCATTTTTTTGTTATAGTTGTTCTTCCAGGCAGCTATCGGAATTATCACGCAATTTTTTGCGTACGGGAGATATTTATGAGGCACGATTACGAAAGAGAAGACGCCAGCGTCACCACAAAACTTACATATTTACTGATTGGCGGCGGTATCGGAGCTGTTATTGCTCTGCTTTTTGCACCGAAATCCGGCCAGGAACTTCGCGGCGACATTGCTGACGCAACCCGCAAGGGAATAGAAAAAAGCAAGGAAACGGCGGCGCATTTGCAGGAAGTGGCCGGCGAGTATTACGAAGTTTCGCGCGAGAAAGCGAGCGAGTTTTACCAGACGGCGCAGGAAAAAGCAGGTGAGCTTTCCGAAAGGGCAAAGGCTGCCGCAGCCCGTTCGGCAAATCCATTTACAGCTGCCGTCGAAGCGGGCAAGGAAGCTTATGTAGCCGAAAAACGACGGAACGAATCGAAAGTGATTACCGAGGGCCGCGCTAGCTATCCGGTTAAGGAAGAAGAAAATAAATAGTCTATGAACGCGAGCGACCCGCAATTTTGGATGATGATCGCCTCGATCGTTATCGCCATTTGTTTTGTTGTGATGGCGGTTACTTTGATCGTTGTTGCGATGACGGTGCGAAAGGTCACGAAAACGGTGAACCGGGTCGAAGCGCGTATCGAGCCTTTGTTCGGGCAGATCAACGCCATCAGCTTGCAGAGCCGCGAAATCTCAGTTCACCTTAACGAAGTATCGGCGAACCTTTCGACTGCAACAAGATATCTTGCGGAATCGACCGAGCTCATCAAGGAAGAGGTCGCTGATCTTCGCAAGATCGTCGGTTCGACCGCTCTTGTCGCCCGCGATAAGGTAGAAATGGTCAGCCGAACCATCGACCGGACGCATATGCAGGTTACCAACACGACCGATTTCGTTCACCACAAGATCGTCGAACCCGCACGCGAGATCGCCGCGATAATGGCCGGCGTCAAGAAAGGTCTTGAGGTTCTTTTCGCCCCGATGCCCAAACAGATTGACCGCGTTTACCTCGAGGACGAAATGTTTATCGGCTGAATGAAACGCAAAATCACTAAGTTTAGAGGCGGGCTTGCCAGCCCTTTTCAATTGAATCCGCATTAATTTCTCTTCCATAATTTTGATTTACACGACAACCTGGCAAAAATCCATTGACACCGATTTGCATCCCGTGCTAACTTCTCAGCAACAAATAACAGAAGTTGTTTTTTGAATGGCGCTATTTTCGTGGATCGATGTAAATAGTGGATTTTTTAAGGGTTTTTGAGCTGGGTCGTTATCCCAAGGTTTCAGCTTAATGTCGCGTCGCTCCTACATTTTTTCACGTTTTGGATTTGAAACTTCCACAAGGTTTCGAACGGTTTTTCATTTGGCAGCCGCCTCGAAACAACAATTTTTATCTCTGGAAGTGCCGGTCGACCTAAATCTAGGCTGATCGGCATTTTGCTGTTTATATGAATTATTTGAGCTGAACCGACGAGAAAAGCCTGACCGGTAATTGGCGTTACCGACCAGGCCGTTTGGTTCACGTCAGGGAACGGAATGTTCCGTAAAAACGCGAAGCCCAACAACTCCGCATATTACGGCATTCCGCTCCTCTAAATCAAGAAAATCAGGATTCTCTGAATTTGTATCTACCCTTTGAATTTTGCATTGAGCAGAATGGCAGATCATTTACAAGCACCGTCAGGTATAACGAACGCTATGTCAAAACACAAACGAAATCGAAAAAGTGATTCCGCATCGGACATCCTGGACCCCAGGCTGGATTCCAGCCTTCAGTCAACTAATAAGAAGCATTCAAAGTTCATCGGATATCTCCGCCAACGTCTATGGCTGGTCGGGGTGATAGCTGTGCTTTCGGTTGGGGCATTGGGGGCGGGGTTGAAGTATCTGGAGGAAGAAGCGAAACGGCAGAATGCTTTGAAAGTGGCAGACCGTTCTTCGCTTTCGTCTGTGAATCCGTTCGTAGTTTCGCCGCCGCCGCCGACGCCGCAGTTGAGCAAAGAACTAATTTATGCCGGATCGCGGCTATTGGCGGTTGAGGACGCGAATGCGAATGCGGCTCCGCCGGCCGATCTGGCGGTGTGGCGGCCATCGACGGGAGTTTGGTGGGTGCTGGGCGGGCCGGGTTCTGCACAGACGACGCAGCCTTGGGGACAGGCGGGCGATGTTGCCGTTCCGGGCGATTACGACGGCGACGGCAAGACGGATTTCACAATCTGGCGGCCATCGACGGGAGCGTGGTGGCATGTAAAAAGCAGCGACGGCTCGACCGCGACGTGGACGTGGGGAATAAGCGGCGACATTCCGGCACCGGGCGATTACGACGGCGACGGCAAGACGGACTCGGCTCTGTTTAGGCCCTCGAACGGCACGTGGTACATCTTCCGCAGCTCCGATCTCGTCCAGACATCGACGCAGTACGGGCAGAACGGCGACGCTCCCGCACCCGCCGATCATGACGGCGACGGACGCGCCGACCTGGCCGTCTGGCGAAACTCGAACACGACATTCTACTCGCAGAACAGCGGCAATGGCGCCTTTCAGACGCTCGCCTTCAGCAGCTCATCGACCGAACCGGTCTCCGGCGATTACGACGGCGACGGCCGCGCCGACTACGCGATCCGCAACGGCAGCAACTGGATCATCCGTAACTCCGCTTCCCAGACTTCCCAGACTTCCTCGACTTTCCAGACTGTCTCCTGGCAACTCGCCGCCGACCGCCCCGTCCAAAACGACTACGACGGCGACGGCCGATGCGACATCGCCACCTGGCGCTCTGCTGAGTCGTCACCCGGCGCGGGCGATGGCGGCACCTGGTACATCCGCCAATCCGCCAGCAACAATAGCTTGCGCCAAGTCCAATGGGGAATGTCCGGCGACATTCCGGTCCCGGCATTCTATCGGAGGTAAGAAATGAGTGTTGGAAGTGTAAAAGAATCCAGAAACAGAAACCGCAATAATCACTTAAAAACTCGTATGAAAAAGACTCTTCATAGACTGGTTGGCATCGTAATTACGCTTTATTTCTTGAACATTTTGGTTTTCGCCCAAAATGTTGCATTTACTGAAGGTAAAGCAGACAAAAATCTAAAAAGTCCGGCGCGTGTCAACCCTGCTACCAGGGCTTTGGAAATGACTATTCCGCTTGCGGGTTTTCCAGGACGCTCAGGTAATTCGATACCCGCGTCGATCAGCTATTCGTCAAAAGTGTGGAGAATGGAGGCGGATGGTATATGGCGGCGGTTTAATCCGATTATCAATCAATATGAACTGAGAGGGTCTAATGAAATGACACGAAAAAGTCTCTTATAATGGAGGGATTATGAAGAGATATGATGAGGAGTTCAAGAGAGGGGTGGTGAAGCGGTTTTTGGCAGGGGAGACGATGGCTTCGC
>JBQTJB010000019.1:0-7957 GCA_052387555.1 Blastocatellia bacterium
TTTTTCCACCGTTCCCACAGCCCTACTACTACTGATTTAAGAGATAAGAATGAAGAAGAAAAACAAAAACCAGGAGAGATCATTTACACAAAACATTTGACACTACCTCCATCTTCACGGTGACAAGACCCTTCTTTACCACGTCCAACCCTTTCTGTGGTTTCGTCTTAAGCTTCAGAAAGAAGCCTCCCTCGTCCTGTCGTGTCGGATGCAGCTGTTCGACATCGATTCGCAGCACATTCTCGAGAGCCGGATCGGCGAGGTATTCGTTTTCCTCTTTGTCTTTTTTCGGATTATTACGGATCTCCAGATCTCTCGTGAGGACGGCGACCAGTTTTTTCCTGTTCGGTTGATCGACACTCCCCGGTTCATCGACAAATTCGTCGCCCCGCCAAGCGTACCAATTCCAGAAATTGGTCATCGGTTTCCCGACGTTGATCTGTAACGCCTCTTGATTATTCCCCTTAGCCTTGTCGAACAAAAGATAGGTCGCCTGGTCCTCGATTCTTCGCGATTCGTCAGGTGCGAGTTCCGGGCCTTTCAACTCGCTCGCGATTGTCAGCAATCCGGCGGGAATGCGCTTAAGTTCGTTTCCATCTACTCCCGTGACCTCGCAGAACGCCTTCGAAAATCAAACACGTCGCAGATGATGGTAAGGCGCCTTGTGCTTGATCTCGGCGTCGGGTATCTGGACTTTGGGGATCAGCCAGTCATTACGTTCTGCTCTCAGAGCCTCGGGCAGCACGCCGGAGTTGAGAACGACAAAGCCGGCAAAGTTGTGGTGAAACCCGTACCAAAGAGCATACGCAGCCGGGACCGCTTTTCTCGCGTTGACCGGTCCATTCTCGAATAGGTACTGAAACAGGTATTTCCGAAGCTCCGTCTCTTTCGGGTCAACCTCTTCAATCTCTTCGTACAAGTCGTGCCCCGCAGGCAGCGAAAGCCGCTCGTTCGTAAGCGTCAAAAAGGCATTCTTAATGCTATTTGCCGCTTGTGTACCCACGGCGTTATTTTCATCCTGCTCAATTTCATCGATCAACTCTTCCGGTAGGTAGCTGGGTATAAAGTAGTTTTCGCCAAGCGAGATGGATTCGCCAGACTCAAATGGCTCGGTTGCAGCGCCTCTCGCTTTTGTCAGCAGATCGACCCGGCTCCAATTCAGACCTCGCCAATTGGCGAAACCGTGATCATCGGCGAACTGCACATTCCCCCGTTGCATCATCACGGCGTAACCGGCGATCTCGTCAGCGAGGTCATCTTCCTTAGGAGCACCGGGAGCGACCACGCCCGGATCCACATCATCGACCTTGATCAAAACGTTCGGCGGCACGTCGGTCGGCGCGCCAATTAGCTTGTCGACTTCGTCCGCAAAATCGATGCCGAATATGCTCGATACCTCAACATCGGGATCGCTGACAAACGCCGCGAACGTCTGCCACAGGTTACTGCCAAGATCGGAATCAGACAGATTCAGATCGGCTATAGCCGTGAGAATCGCCGCGAGGCTGGGGAAAAGTCGAACTTCGGCGCGTGCCTTCACATGGCTCACTCGAAAAGCTTTCAGAACTGTTTTGACAGCGTCCTTTTTGGCACTATCGAACTGAACCTGGCTGGGGTCCCTGGCAATGTCGATGCCGATCGACTCGAGCAAAAGATCGCCCAAATCTAAAAGCTGAAAATCTTTATCAGCTACAACCGCGAACAGCCTCAAAGAACTTTCGCGGAGTAGCTCTAATTTTTTCTTCTCTTCGTCCGTCGCAGTCGGCTTCGGTTCGGTCAAATCGTATATGTATGCCGCTACCGCACGGACAATTTGCAGCTTCACTAGAGCCCGCTTTTCCTCGATGATCGTGAGCTGCTCTTGTCGTGAACTTTTCTCCTCGTCCGTTGGGCTTTTGCTTTCCGGCTGAACGGCGTGCGCGACTATCATCCGCCATAACTCAAGCCATCGTGCGACCGAAATTTCGTCGGATGTCGGGACGTATTGGGCAGCTCTCCGCAGGGCTGCGGTCAGACTTGGCGACGTAACATCGTTCAGGAATTCGAACCAGGTGTCGGGCAAAAACTCCGCATCGAACGCTTCGATCTTCGCGTGAACGTCAGCCGGTACCAGCGAAACGTAGTCGTTCGGATTTCGTATATCGGCGGTGTAAGAGTGGATAACGCCGGCCGTGCCGAGCGAAGACCCTGCTTTATCGAAGCCAAGAATCGCCTCGGTGTGTTTCTGGTTGACAGGGTTACCGAGGCTGTAACGATCACGGAAGAGGCTGAGAAACAGTTCGTTGATCCGGCTGCTCCAATCAGGTAAGACGTCGGCCGGCATAGCGACGATCTTAACCCTTTGCTCGTCGCTGTTCAGAAACTCGTAAAGCCATCCAGCCAAATCAAACGTGCGAGCCGTGCTGCGGATAATCTTTTCTCTGAAGGTGTGTTTATCGAAAAGCTCGTCCGAATCGGACACCTCAAGTTCGGTATGACCGCGAAAATTACCATTTGAATCTCGTAGTTCCGTCGGACCCATTTTGACCTCGGCGGCCAGGGGTATTTCCTCGATCCGGCTATGCAGGAACATTGTTGGCTCGTCATTGAGCTTGTAGATGATCTCGGCCGATTCCCCGTCGACTACTCCATCGGGAGGAGTGGGATAGCCGCCCCACCTATTGTCTTGCTGATCGCAAACCGGATACAGAAAGTAGTGCTTCGCGCCTTGCGGAGCCTCGACGCCGTTCTTGCTCGCGAAAAAAGTGAGCCTGCTCTTGACGTTTAGCGGCGCCAGATATTGTGCGAACTGCGCGATCGTTGAGCTATAAAAGTGTGTGAGTAGTGGGGGTAGTGCGGGGTCCGACGTTTCATCGTTAAGGTTTACTTGCAGGATTTCTTTTCCAGGTGCGAATTCACCCTGAAGCTCAAGTGGATTTAGCACTAGATTGCCGGCAGCGTCCCTTTCTACATTCCACCGGTCATCCCGTCGGATAATCTTGTTTTCAAGGATCAAGTTGTAGTGTTTGATGACCTCATCGCGGTCAGCTTCGAAGTCTACGTAGTCGTCGGGAGATATCGTGAACTCCAAGTCTTGGGCACCTGCGATTGGAGCCTTGGCATCGTTTAGCCAGCGCAGGATGAGTTTTGTCGGTCGTTTCCATTCCCACGGGAAAAGTGCTTTGCGCAAGTCACTTTCGTTTGCAAACGTCGGCAGTTCCGGAGGATCCTTTTTCTCCCAGGCACACCCCGCGATGTTAACCGCGATTTCGCAGGTGCTGTTTGCCGGTTTGCCCGTGAGCATCGATGCGTCGATTGTTACGTGGAGCATAAATTATCCGAGCGAGGCCGAGACCGAGGTATTTTCGCCCGGCCTAGGCTTGCGTTCATCGCCGCCCTTAAGAGTTTTCGAGTATTTCTTGTTGACGCTGATGGTCAGGCACCAGCAAATTTTTATTCTTAGCTTTACCGTTCCCGTACCGATCAGGCGGCTGCCGTTGTAGCTGGCCTCGAGGCGCAGTCCCAGATAAACCGTTACCATCCCGTAGATATCCACGGTGCCAATAATCTGCACAAATATCGCGATGCGCACGCTCGACTCGCTACTGGGTGTTTTGTTGTACTCGGCCTCGAGACCCAGCATGATCATCCCGCTGCCGTTTCCGAAGGTGAACCTTGAAAATCTCCGCTCGGTTGTCCTGACCTGGGAGATCAACAAAGTGGATGTAAGAGAATCTTCCGATGCGAAATTGTTCGGATTCGAGTTCGCGCACATCGTTGGCGGTTGCGAACACGAGAACGTCTTTGTTGTCCTGCATCCAGTTGAGAAGATAAGAGATCGTTCTCGCCGTTTCGCCCCCGTCCGTCTTGTTCGACGACTTCATGCCCGAGACGGCTTTTTCGAATTCGCTTATTCCGAGAATCCCCTTGATCGTTCCCGCTATCGACAGAGCTCGCTTGATCGACATCGCAGAAGATCCGATGACGCCGCCGCCTTCGCCCATGATCGAACCAAAATCGAGGTCGAGAAGTGCTCGGTTTGTGATGCTTGAAGCGACGCGTTTGCACAGATCCTTTCCGCATCCGGGAAGACCTACAGGCAATATTCCCTTACAAGGTTCGACGTGACGAGCTTTAGCACGCGGGCTGAACGTATATGCCGCACGTTCGAGGATCGCTCGGAGCGACTTGTAACCGCCGAGATTGCAGGCCGGTTCAGGATGAACGTAAGTAAGCGACCCACTGCCGCGGATCACATTCTTCTTTTCTTCAAGAATGACTTTGATAGATTCCTGATTGAGTCCGTTACAACTGATAACCGCCTTAGCGATGACGTTGCTTATCTCGCCGGCCGTCAGGCCCAGGAGCGATTGAAGCAAGGCCGTCTGTGTCTCGATTGTTAGATCGATATCCAGGCCGTTCGATTTCAGGTTGTCTAACTGAAGTTCGATCGAGTCTTCGATCTCGGCTTCTTTAGGGAGATCAAGTTCGATCTGTGTGACCTCTTTCTCAAGGGTTTTAAGTTCGGGAAAACTCGGTCCGACAAAGAGGACTGTGGCCTTTGTGGATTTCAGCTTCCATGCGATCTCGCGAAGACGGCGAACCAGCAAGGCATCTTCCTGTCCGTACGGAGAGATATACGGCGCGTAATCGCATAATAGGAAAATGCCTGTTTTCTGTTCACCGATGTAGCCAAGAACACTTTCGGGATCGTCCGTATCGGGAACAGAAATGGGGCTCTGCTGCAGCCCGTCCGTTGGATCGACGATCTTTTGTGAAGGATGAAAGCTTCGTTCGCTAAAAATGCGAGCGTTGACGCCAGTGAGTTTTAGTTCGACAGTGATCGGTTCGCCGTGGATGCCGTTGAAACAGTTTACTTCCAAAAACGTCTTCAGATCGTGGTCCACCGGTTTCTTAAAAAATTCGGGTAGAATCTCGATCTCTACGATATGGTCGATCGAAAATGGAATGATTGCCTGACGCCGTTCGTCGAAACCCAACAGTTTCAGGGTCGCTCCGTCAGGGTCGAAGTAGACGTTGTATGGAGCAACCCGCCGCACCTTGACCTTGCCGTCGCTTAGGCTTCTATATTCGAGCTTAACGAAGCTGTTGTCGGTCGCCGCTTTTACAAGCATCTCAATGGTTCCGAAATGACGGCTGAAATCTTTCGCTGGCATGCTCGCCGAACCGTAAATCTCAGAAAACGCATCCAGCTGCTTTCTGTGTGCCGGCGGAACCCGTTCACGCACTTTTTTCAACAGGCTTTTCGAACTGTCGGCAAACGGCGATCCGAGATCGTTGCTGCCAGTCGAAGTGATAGCTTCCTGGGCCAAGATGAGAGTGGCAAGTTCGAGGGCGGTAAATTCTAGCGGCTGGGGCTTTTCGATTTTATAAACCGTATTGCGGCCGTCTTTGTTTTCGGAAAGGTTTATATAGGGTGAGAGGCGGTCGATTGCACGCTTAACGGTTTGACGGTCGACTCCGAAGTATTCGGCGATCTCTTTCTGGGTTCGCGACTTTTGCTCGATATATTGCTGGACCTCATGAAGCTGGGAGATAAGGTTTTTTCTCATTGTACGAGAAATTTAGCCAATGCGGCCGGAAACTTCAACTTGAATACCTATGTGTCCTTTAACGTGCCACACGCAAAACTGACGCCTTGGCCGCGTCCGTAACTTATCGATTTTACTGGCTCCGCAGGACGTGTGCGTAGGTTGAATCTAGAACATCGAACTGTTGTGAAGTGTCAAAGGGAATCGATGCGGATGCCAGCGATCAACCTCTTCCAGTAAACGCATAGGACGCTGGATGGCGCGCTGAATCAAACATCGTAGATTGAAATCACCGACGGCAGAAGCGAACCAGGTTTTCGAAAATTGTGCGCTGCGGCTTTCAGCCATGCTTGCGGGAATCGAATGAAACTAAGAAGGCGCTCCGTACTTGAGCCGCACTACTCGAGTTCGTTTTACAAACCACCACTTAAAGATTGTGACTACGTAAAGATTGTCAAACTCCATCCCGTCGATGGGATCGATAGTGCCCCCACCGAACTCCTGAATCATCAGCGGAACGGTGTCTGAGTGGCCCGCAATAAGCACTCTCTGGCCTTGATTGTTAGTTTTCACTTGATTTACGAGCGGTAGAACGTCCGGCGAGCTGGCGGAATATTGATTTACTACAGTGACCGTCAATCCTTCCTGGACCGCGATCGGCTGCACGGTTTGCTGGGTGCGGCAAAACTCGCTGGCGTAGATCGCCTGCAGACCGGTTTCCTCGCCGACGTGTGCAAGAACATTGGCCCGTGTCTGACCGTTTGCTGTAAGAGGTGGATTGCTGGTCGGCGGCGTGCACGACATCGTGTTGTCGCGCTCCGCGTGCCGAACAAGCAGGATCACAGTCGTCGAACTCCAAAAATAGACTACTATGACTGCCGTGATCAGAATCGCTGACAAACCCAGTGACGCAATAGTAGAGATTTTCCAGCCTTTTCCGTTTGCCATAATTGTTCCTCCTGAAAAATTCCGGCGCGGTTTCGTTCCGGTTACCGCGCCGGTCTTATGTTCTCAATGACGCTGCTGGTTATCGATGCAGTACCGATTTCGACTGCGCTACATTTTTCCACCGCCTCATTCAGAATCGCAATGAGCTGATCAAATGCCGCAGTCTTCTTAGGCAGAGAGTAAAACTGTGCCGATTCGAGGAAAATCACTTCGACATCATCGGTTCCTTCAATTACCCGGGCGGGCGTCATCTTTCGCAAGTATTGTTCGTTCTCACTCATATCGACTCTTGCTCTGCTTAAGCTTATCCACACAGCCTCAGCATGTTGTCAACCCTGCATAGTTGATCAAGGTCGCGTCTGTCGCAGTGTAAGCCGGATCGGTGCTGAACGAGGTCCCGGCGTAGTTTGCCGGTGCGTAAGCCGATCCCGGCTGGATAGAATACATCGAGACATTGGCGTTAGCGTGACAGGCAGTATTTTCCTGTGCCGACAGCCAGGTGCTCAAAAGCACAGGGTTATTGAACATTCCAGGGTCGATGACCATCGCGAGCACGAAATTCCAGTTGAATATCTTCACCTTTACGCGGATCAGCGGGGCGACGTGATACCACCACGTGACGCAGCATCCGCCCCACTTGTCTGCCTTTACTGCAAGCCGGTCCAAGCCCTGATTGGCAAAGCTGAAGACTTTTTCGCAGCAGTAGCCGTATTTGGTCGTGATTATCCGCCGCATCTTGTGTGCCCGCGCGTAACAGCCGTCCCTGACATACTGGAACGGAATGCACGGCGAAATATCATACGGTGGGGACAGATGGCACGACTGGTCCGCACAGAAGTCAAATATTTCTTTCGCTTTTGCGTAATTCGGTATGACCTTTGTGCAGAGCTTGAATACCGGCCATTTCAACTTGAAGTCGACGACGTTGAAGGTCGTCGGATCGAGTCTTTCCAGGTCGAGCTTGACTGGCCTCGACGGTTTCTTTTCCAGTACCAGGTTTTTGCGAAATTCCTTGATCTCGTCCGGTGTAGGAATCTCGATCTTTTCGACGACCGCTCGTTTCGAATCGAGCACCGCCCTTAAGGGTGTGTTTTTCTTGATCGCTTCATTCAAATAACCGGACGCCTCTTTCGGCGACTTTACCGTTTTGCCTAACGTAAAGATCTGATGCCGTTCGTTAAAAAGAATCTCTTGTCCTTCTTTTCCTTTTCTGATGGTTGCAATTGTCAACAATCCGGTATCTTTTTCTCGTGCCATTTTGATTGTCTCCTTGCCGGAGAATTCGTTTTAGATCAGAATCCCTTCGGCGTAAAATGCCTCGGCCAAAAAACGGGTCGAACTAGCTTCTAACAGGTCATCGCCCGCGCTTCCGCCCCTACTCAATATAACCCCGTAACCCGCACACGATCGTTACGATTCAGCTCTTCGATACTTTAATTAGCAAACATCTGGGTCTAAAAAAGTAAGGATGTTCTTCT
>JBQTJB010000020.1:0-11922 GCA_052387555.1 Blastocatellia bacterium
CGCGGCTAAAACAAGTATGCTTAAAAATGCCGTGAGGTGGGTTAGATGCCGAAAAGCAGTTTTCATTCGTGAAGCCTCTCTGAAAAGAGTTAGTATGATCTGTTGCGGTTCGAAGATCGGCCGAGGGGATTCTCGCAATCTAAGTTTATAAAGTTTTAACACGGTTGTTTTTCCACTAATTGCAGATAGGCGTGTACGCCATTTAGTGCTTATATTTACAGGATTTTGAGGAATTTTGTCAGAAAGATTTGGACGGCGATTCCGCCGAACATGAGACTGCGTATAGTGCGGCTAACACAGGCAAAATTTACCGTCTCTGCTGCAGCCGTGATCGTGAATGAAAAACAAGAAGTTTTGCTTCTGAACCATGTGCTTCGACCTTTTTCGGGTTGGGGGCTGCCGGGCGGGTTCATCGACTACGGCGAAGACTCCGAACAGGCCATTCGCCGCGAAGTCCGCGAGGAGGTCGGGATCGAAGTCGAAAATCTTCGGATGATCCGCGTCAGGACGGTAAATGCGCATATCGAAGTGCTTTTCACAGCCCGGCCCGTTGGCGTAGCGGAAATAAAGAGCCGCGAGATATTCGAGCTTGGTTGGTTTAGAAACTCGAATCTTCCGGATTCTATGAGCTCGGCTCAAAAGCAAATTATCGGCGAAGTATTGGAGCAGGAAATTTGATAAATGGACTTGCCGTGATTATGATTATTATTATTTTGTAAACACAGTCAGTTTTGCAGGAGACGAAAATGGTTGACCTCGTTCCAACTTCAGAATCGGTGATGAACATTCTAAACACCACCGGCGCGTATCGCAAAGGACATTTCATTTACCCGAACGGCAAGCACGCATCGCATTACTTTCAGATGCCGCTGGCGTTTCGTTTTTACGACAATGCCCGAATACTCTCCGTTGGGCTTAGCCGAATGTTTCGGATGGAGAAAAATATTGCTGCCATGTTGCCGAAGGTGTCGGTGATAAGCCCGAGCCCGGGCGGGATCATGGTGGCCTTCGGCGTCCGCGAGGCATTGAGCGCCGAGCAGATATATTGGGCCGAAATGGAAGAGGGAAAACGCCAGTTTCGCCAATATATGGCCGATTCGGACGTGCATCCGGCGATCATCGTCGACGATATTTTGCGTTCGGGCAAGGCCGTGCAAGAAACGATCGAGCTGTGCAAAGAAATTAATTGCGAGGTTATAGGAATCGGAACGATCGCAAAATTCGAGGATGCTCCGAAAGAGTTTGACGGGATACCGGTAAAAAGCCTTTTAAGTTTCGATGTCAATTTCTACGAAACCGAGGATGAATGGAAACATTCCCGAAGCGCATCTGAAGCGGAAGAAGAAAAGGTAAGATTCTAGGGATCAAGAGAATGTCTGAAAACTCAAAATTGTAAGAGATTAAACCACGAATCACACGAAAATTCTGGGATTATTGGCTTGTTTTGTTTTTTTTCGCGTGATTTCGTGGTTAAAAAATTCTTCAAAATCTGCTTTTCGGACAGCCTCTTGTTCAATCAAATTCGCGCAGATCGCTCTGCAGCTCGCGGCGTTCGATATAGAGTTTTACAAAAGAGTTTTTATCGGCAAGAAATCTCCAGATCGCTTTTGCCCATCCGCGTAGTTCTTCCAGTTCTTCCAACGTGTACAAGGCAACGTAGCCGAAAAGAAAAGACAGCGGAATCGAAAGCAGAGCAAACATACAGCCCCAATAAAGCCCGATTAATATAGAAACGATAAGCCACGTAAGCGGCATAAATACGACGCCGGCGAGCACCTTAACGGTCGAGGCAATATCGTCCGAGCCATGCCGTGAATAATGTTTTGCGAAAAGCTTGCAAAGCCGGTACGCCGGAAAATGCAAAATGCTGCCGACAATAGCGATCGGCGTTAGCAACAGTAGAAACCACGTCTGTACTATTGCTTGCTTGAACACGAACCCTCTCGTTAGGCGGGCAAGCGACAAGTGCTGTGGTTCTAATCCAACATCCTCGAGCCTTGCGTCGAAATCTATTAAACGCCTTTCGAGTTCAACATCCTTGTCAGAGCGTTTATCGCTGCTCGTTTCCGCGACATAGTTCTTCAGAAAATCGAGTTTTTCACCGAGGTTCTCATTAGCCGCCGTTGCAAATATCTGCTCGGCGATATGCGCCGTGTGCAGTTCCGATTCGGATTCGGCGTTCAGAGTAACTTCGCGCAGAGCGTTTTCGATCTCTGATGTCAGTTTTTTGACATCCTCTCGCGGCGGCTGGCCTTCGGTATCAAGAGCAACAGGCAAGACGTCGAATGGGCTTCCGAAATGCAGCAATGCCTCACTCCGAAATGTAGTTTTATTCGTGTAGTAAAGACCGACAGGAACTATTTTGAGGCCTATCGGTTCTTCATCGGCATGCATGGAAACAGCGCCGAGGGCAATACGAGCAGCTCCAGTTTTTGCCGGAAGAATCTTTGGCGAATTATGAGAAACGCCTTCTGGGAAAAGAGCTATCGACCCGCCCTTTTTCAGGATAGCCCTGGAAAGTTCGAACGTCTGCTGATTTTTCGAAACGTCCTCGCCGGCGTCTATGCGGCGGTATAGCGGCAAAGCCTCGACCGTTCTCAAAAGGAATGAAATGACAGGCATTCTGAAAAGCGTCGATTTGGCTAGGAACGAAATCTTTCGCGGCAACGCGACAAAAACAAGAGCCGGATCGATCAAACCGTTAGGGTGATTGGAAACGAAGATCACGCCGGTTCCTTCAGGAACGATGCCTGCATTCACGGTTTCGATGCGGCGGAAAAATAGTTTAAGGGCGATGCTGAAAATCAGGAGTATTAGGTGAAATGTGAACGTGCCGGGACGATTGAGAATCAGGTCGGTTAGAGTAAGCTGTTTGACGTTCGGAAGCATCGGTCGAAATGCGGGCACCCTGCCCGCAAACGTCTCTTGCGACGTAAAACGAATTCGCGATTCATGCCAATGCAGGCAAGGCGGCTGCGTTACCAGCTAAATTTCGTGCCGGTTGGATAACGCCTTGTCCATTGTCACTTCATCGACATATTCCAGATCGGAGCCGACAGGCATTCCCATCGCGATACGCGTTACGCGAACACCGAGCGGTTTTAGAAGCCGCGCAATATAATTTGCGGTTGCTTCGCCCTCTGTCGTCGGATTGGTAGCGACGATTATCTCTTTCACCTCTACGCCCTGATTGTTTTCAGCTAAGAGTCTCGGCAAGAGATTAGGCAGCATTAATTCGTCTGGCCCGATGCCGCGGATCGGCGAGAGCGAGCCGTGAAGGATGTGATACAGCCCGCGATACGAACGCGTTTTTTCGACGGCGACCAAATTATACGGTTCTTCGACGATGCAAATAATCGAGCGGTCGCGCTTTGGATTGGAACAATAAAGGCACGGATCGACATCCGTAAGGTTGTTACAGGTCGAACAGAAAACTATCTTTTCCTTAACCTCACGGAGTGATTCGATGAAATTATCAACCTCGGCTCTGGGGCGGCGAAGAATGTAAAAAGCCAGCCGCTGAGCGGATTTGTTCCCGATGCCCGGCAATCGTTTGAATTCGTCTATAAGGCGGGCAACGGGTTCTGAATAATCCAACATATTTTGATTGCGGAATGCGGAATGCGGAATGCGGATTTTCGGATCAAAGAGGCATCGAGTACGCTCTTAATATTCCGCAATCCAAAATCCAAAATCCGCAATCACATAAGTCCGGGCGGGAGCATTCCACCAAGTTTTCCTTTCAGCGATTCTTCGACCTTGCGGTGAGCTTCATTCAGAGCAGCTACGGTCAGGTCCTGCAGCATTTCGACATCGCCGTCCTTTACAAGATCGGGAGATATCTTGATCTCGATAACCTCAAAATCGCCGCGCATTTTCACCGAAACCGCTCCACCGCCCGCCGATGCTTCGACAACGGTCTCTTTCATCTCGCGGCCCATTTTTTCCTGCATGGCCTGTGCCTGCTGCATCATCGAATTTAGATCGAATCCACCCGGTAATTTCATAATTGCTCCAAAGCTGTGTTCATTTAGAATTGATAAATTATAACATCGGCAACTCAATGAGCGCATTTACAAAACTACAAAAGATCGGACTCGTCGTGCTAATCGGAAGCATGCTGATTGCCTTTGGTGGAACGATATCGAACATTTATGAGAGTTTCGCCGGTCTGGCGATTGCTGAAAATGCCGGTATCGGCCCAGTTGGTGATTCAATACGAAATGCGTTGATTTTTACGGTCCTTGGAATTTTCGGGCTGATTGCGGGAATCTGGATGTTGATCTTTGGGCGACGTTAGCGTCGCTAATCATAAGGAATGACCGCTAAGCGGATTTGTCAATTTTACACCGTCGAAGACCCGAAAATCCCTATCAGAGGTTGCGACCGTTGCGTTGTGCTCGATTGCCAAAGCCGCAATATGCGCATCCGCGAGGCGTGCTCCGACAATTCCTGAACCGATGACCAATTGACGAAATATAGCGAAGTGCCCTTCGCCCGGTACAAGCATCATTGACACTGGCGTGCTCAACCATTCACCGGTAATATCCATTGCTTGTTTGGGAGAATAAGGATTAGCAACCATTTTGACGGTCGTTAAGATTCGAATGAAACCCATAATCGTATGCCATGAGAAACATACAGGCTCGTTCCCGTTAAGGATCTTTTCCAGCCAAACTGAACAAACCTTGTGTTCATTGCTGGCCGAATTGTAGGCGTAGACCAGCAGATTTATGTCTGGCAATATCATAAACGAATTTATTCAGCTTTCCTGGTCTTTCTTATGAACTCTTCGTCGTCGAGCATCCCTAAAAGCTCACTCGTCTTGTCGTAATTAAGATGTTCGTAGAGGCCAAGGTTTTTTGCCTTGACCTTGAACGGCTTTCGCTGTTTCGTGGCTCGTTCCTGTTTGAAATATCGCCCTAGACGGATCAGTTCGTTGACGGCCTCCTTAAATGTCTTGCCGTCACCGGTCTTCATCTCTTCTTTCACTGCTAACTCAACATCTTTATCTAGCGTGATCGTCGTTCTCATGGCTTGAATTATATCATTGTTGATGCAGTGATGTAAATTAAAAAGCATCATGATGTCGATTAGCCGATCGGATCTTTTATCCGAGCCCGTTTAAAACCCCGTAAACGCAAGGCGCATGAGTCACACGTGCCGCAGGCCAGGTCTTCGTTGCGATAGCATGACCATGTAAGGTGGAGCGGGGCGTTCAATTCGATTCCCTTTGTTACTATCTCCGCTTTTGAAAGATGAATGATAGGCGTGCGTATTTCGATATGCGAGTCGGGCTTCGTGCCGGCGCTTATCGTCCGCTGAAACGCTTCGAAAAACTCGGGACGGCAATCCGGATAGCCGCTAGAATCTTCCGATACGGCGCCGATGTAGATCGCGTTTGCCCCGATCACCTCGGCCCAGCTTGTCGCTATCGCCAACATATTCGCGTTGCGAAACGGCACGTAGCTCGTCGGGATTTCCTTTGATTTGAGGTTCGCTTCCGAAACTGCGGTCTTTTCGTCCGTCAGCGACGATCCGCCGATCTTGGCGAGATATTCGATAGAAACATCCAGCCGCATTTCTACGCGGTAAAAATCCGCGATGTCATTGAAAGCTTTTCGTTCGCGTGCTTCGGTTCGCTGGCCATAAGAGACATGAAGAAATGCGAGGTCGGCAGTTTCAACTCGCGCAATTGCGGAAGTTACGCACGAGTCCATTCCACCGGAAACTAAACAGATCGAAATTGATCTTGTTTCCTTTAACACTTAAGCGACCCGTTTTACTGCCGAGGAGTAATCCGAGATCTGCATTAACAATTTTTCTCGTTTTCCTAAGTTCGTCACTTTACCGGCAATTTTAAGAGCATCGTCAATCCTTTCTTCCGAAGCTAAATTTTCAGCTATCTCCGCCAACACGCTCGACGCATCAAGACTATTTTGCTCACTCGGTAACGCCTGGCCCTTCAATGCAGCTTCAACGGCCAGGCAGCGAACCTCGTCGGCGCGGACTCTTGCATTCATTCGGAGTAACGAGATCGAAATATTGTTAAGAAGTTCTGCCTGCTGCCATTTAGCGATGCCGTCCCATTCAGCAGCTTTCTCGGCCTCCTCAAAAATTGACAGTGCTTTTTCAAGGTGACCTACCTTGGCCAAATGCTCGCCGATCACGCGAAGCGTTTCGGCCTTCTCATAACTTCCGGGCATCAATTCGGTAACACCGTGAGCACGCTGCCAATCGTCTTTTTTTACAAATGAACGAGCCAGGTCTTGTAAATAAAGACAACGATCTTCTTCATCCGCTATCAAAAGCGCAAGGCCGACGGCCTCATTCGCATTCGATTCGTTTTCCGAATTTATTAATTGCTTCAGCCTTGCTATGTTATCAGCATCAGTACTCATAATTACCCATTTAAGCACATTTTTCGCACATTTCGATAAGATAACTTTGATATCTGCGTATCACGGCCAGGGAAGCGTATCGACCGGTGACCGTCCCCGAAATGAGGAGTAAACTCAGCAATTCCGCCGGCAAGCATAGGGTGAATAAGTTCGGCAAGAACACCAGGGTCTTTCGTCCCGAAATAAATTGCCGCAAACCTTAGATTGAATTTGTAATCGTTCAACGGCTTTTCAAAAACGGACAATCCTTCGTCATCAATTCGAAATGCGCTTGGATTTGTTCCGTTTAACCCTCGATAAAGAATCAGTTCGATCGGTATGCTGGCGGCCATCTATTTTGCCAATCCTTCCTGAAGAATCTGCGAAAGCCGCCATATCAACTCGTTCCCGGCGTTGTCCATTGAATAGTGAACGACCGGCATATCATCGACGGTAATTGCCATAGCGATGCGGCCGCGGCGGGTGTAGACGATGCCTACGTCGCTTCTCAATCTATCCAGCGCGCCCGATTTGGAAGCAACAGGCACGGTGTCAAGCAAGTTTCTTCCGACACCGTCGGTGTATTGCTGTCGTTTGAGAATGGCGATCATCTCGGCCGATGCCTCTTTTGAAACCACTTCGCCGCGTTCGAGCATTTCAAGAAGCCTGACCATATCGCGAGGGCTGGAACGCCCGATGCCGAAAAGTTTGTTTACCGGATCGTTCGCGGCTTTCGAATCGCCTCCGCCGCCGATCTTTCGTAAGCTAAGCGTGTCTTTCAAACCAAGTAAAGACATATGATCGTTAACGCTGTCGGCCGATACTTTGTCGAGCACGAGGTTCGTGGCAGTGTTGTCCGAAACGACGATCATCAGATTAACTGCGGTTTTAAAATCGATCTTCGTGTTGTCGGCAAATTCAAACAGAATTCCCGAACCGCCTTGCTTAACCTGCTTTGTAAGCACGATCTCGTCCGTCCAATTCAACTTGCCTTGTGATACCTGCCTAAAAGCCTCGGTCATTATCGGCAGCTTTATCGTGCTGGCCGTGCGTACCTGCTCATCGGCACGAAGTGCATAATCCTTTCCGGTTTCGAGATTCTTAGCGTAGATCCAGACCTTGCCCTTAAATTCGGCAATCTCGGACCGGATTTTCGCATCCAGCTCTTGCGGAGCGGCAACAACAGTCGGCTTCGGCCGCTGGGCCAGAACCGAAAAAGAGAACAGCAGCAGAAAACCGGCTAAAACCCAAAACTTAACTCTATTCATTTTTTTCATTTTTTCATTTTCGGGAAAATCTTCGAACGAAGCCGCTAAACTAATCAGACGCCGCGCGTCTCGGCCCCCCAAATATATTTATGCAGTTGCAGACTTAGGCGTACCTTGAGGCCGCTTTGCGCAACTGCTTCCGCGATCTCAGTCAAATTCTCGATGCCATGAACCGGAGATATCAAGACATTTTTTGTCCGGTCTATGAGATCGTATTCGGCGATGGCCGTTCGGGCAAATTCCCAGTCCGCCATGTCGGCAACGACAAATTTCACTTCGTCTTTTTCTTTTCTCAAACGGTCAAGATTCGGCCAATGGTTTCGCTCCGCCTCGCCGGACGCAGGACATTTTATATCCAGAATTATCACGGCCCGCGAATCCACTTCTTCGGTCGAAACATATCCACCGGTCTCGATCAAAACTTCGTAGTTCCGGTTGCAAAGCGTGCTGATAAAGGGAAACACATTCTTTTGCGATAACGGCTCGCCGCCGGTAATTTCGACCAGATTGCAGCCGAATTCCTCAAGCTTTGTGAAAATGTCATCAAAGCCAATACGCTCGCCGCCGGTGAATGTGTATTCTGAATCGCACCATACGCACCGCATCGGGCAGCCCGTCAGCCGCACAAACGAACACGGACGTCCGGCGTGTGACGACTCGCCCTGAATCGACAAAAATATCTCGGTGACGCGAAGATCCATAAGAGGTTGCCACAGATTATCACAGGTTAGGACCGCCTGCGTTAGCGGACGGTTCTGACTTTTTGCCGACTTTGCGGTAAACTCATCTTGAATTATGCGATCTCAATTGAAACGATTCATCGACCAGATGGAAGACAATTCCATCGCCATCATTCCTGCCGCGCACGAAGCGACTCGCAGTTACGACACGGAATACAAGTTTCGTCAGGATTCCGATTTCTGGTACTTGACCGGTTTCCCGGAAGCGGACGCCATCGCCGTGATCGATCCTTCTAACAAGAAAGCCGCGTACACGCTCTATGTTCGGCCACGTAATTTGGAGATGGAGACGTGGTTCGGCCGCCGCGAAGGGGTCGAAGGTGCGGTAAAAAACTACAAAGCTGATAGGGCTTTCCCAATTGATAAATTTGCTGCCGATCTTGCCAAACTGCTCGACGGACACGACAATCTTTACTATCGCTTTGCCGTCGATAAGACACTTGACCAGAAGATTTTGCATTATCTTTCCGGGCAGCGTGTGCGTCGGCTGAAAACCGCTTATCCACCTCATACTATTATCGACCCGACAATCATTCTAGGCGATATGCGGCTTCACAAATCACCCGAGGAAGCCGAGTATATGCAGACCGCCGCGACCATCGCCGCCGAGGCGCATATACTTGCGATGAAAAAGACCAAACCGGGAATGAACGAGGGCCAGGTCGAGTCGTTTATGGAAGCCTACATGCGTGACAAAGGCGCGAGCGGCGTCGCGTACAACTCGATCATCGGCGGCGGAGCGAATGCGACGATCCTGCATTACGTCGAAAACAACATGCCGCTAAATGACGGCGACCTTATTCTTATAGACGCCGGTGCCGAGTACAAAGGATATGCCTCGGATATCACGCGAACGTTTCCCGTAAACGGCAAATATACGCAGGCCCAACGCGAGGTTTACGACGTCGTTCTAGACGTCCAATTACAGTGCATCGAATACACAAAGACAGGCAACACAGTCAAAAAACGTCAGGAATTTTCGATCGAATTGTTGACCGAAGGAATGGTAAAACTTGGCTTGCTGAAAGGGAAAACAAAGGATTTGATAAAGAAAAAGGCGTACATGAAATATTACATGCATGGAGTCGGCCACTACCTCGGCCTCGACGTTCACGACGCCGGACGATACTTCACCGACCAGACGGCAAAAAATTCCAAACCGTTCGCTCCCGGAATGGTGCTGACAGTTGAACCGGGGTTGTATATTCCACCGGACGATAAGTCAGCTCCTGCAAAATACCGCGGCATCGGCATCCGTATTGAAGACGACGTGCTAGTAACTGAGGACGGCAACCGCAACCTGACGGCCAAAGTGCCGAAAAACCCCGACGAGATCGAGGCTCTGATGCAGAAGCCCGCACGCAAGTAAGGGCGTAATGCTCGGCATGAGATAAATATGGACGAAATAGCGAAAAGCCTGCCCGCACTTTTCAGTGCTCTTTTTGTGGCAATACTTTTCCTCCAGTCAGGCCTCGATAAAGTTTTCGATTGGAAGGGCAATCTCGAATGGCTGACCGGCCATTTTTCAAAAACTTTTCTGAGCGGCATGGTTCCGATGATGCTGGCCACGATCACCGTTTCGGAAATGGCTACCGGATTTTTGAGCATTGCCGGAATCGTCTATTTTTTCGTAACCGGTTCCACAGTCCTGATCTTTTATGCTTCGATTCTCGGAGCGGCTTCGCTCACCGCTCTTTTCTTCGGCCAGCGCGTCGCCAAAGACTATCCCGGCGCCGCCGTTTTGGTCCCTTACTTTATCCTGCTGCTTATCCAAATGTATCTAACCGGCCCGCTTTCAAAAGCTTAGGCCGTTCTTGAGCATGAGGTTTATAAGGTGGTGAGTTATCGGCAGGTTATTTCACGCGCTTTGTCACGTTGAAAATCGCCGTGTATGTTTCTTTTTTCAGCTCGGCATCGGCCCGTGGATGCGGAGTAAGGCTTGCGAGCTGAATCTTGTAACCTTCGACCAGAACGAATTGATCGCCCATGGCGGTGTTCAGTTCAAATATCTTGGGCACGCCGCCCGGTTTACGGATCTGAATCTTTACTTTCGCGTTGCCGGCCCATACGCAATCTGTCCCGATCGGGCACCGTGAATCTTCCATGACCTCAAGAAAGCGAAGTTTAAGCCTGTTCTTCACGACCGGCTTTTCGCGGCTTATCCCGATTTTTACATCGCCGGGTTTTTGAGCGGCGGCGTGGGAAAAGATGCCCAAGCCAAGAAGGAATAATGTCGTAAAAAACAGCGTTCTCATATCAATTTTGAACCGGACGGCCGGTTACTCCACTTCGACGTTAAGATGTTGTTTGCGCGTTGCAAAAAATAACACCTCTTCCGAACCACCTTCTTAGTCAGGAGCATGAAACGAGTCACGCCTCAAGCAGTGTTGCAGGCGGCTGTGCCAGCATTCCCGGCTAGGCCGCAGCGGACGATCCCGCCTGTATTTTCTCTTCAATCGCACGGGCAAATTCGTTGGTTTTCGCATTGCCGCCGAGGTCTTTCGTTATGGACGCGCCCTCTTCAAAAACAGCGAACAATGCCGTTTCAAACCGCTGTGCGGCTTCTTTTTCGCCGATGTAATGCAGCATTTGAATTGCCGATAGCATAAGAGCGGTCGGGTTTGCGATGCCTTGTCCGGCGATGTCTGGAGCGGAACCGTGGACGGCCTCGAAGACGGCACCGAGCTCGCCGATATTCGCTCCGGGAGCCAGGCCGAGGCCGCCGATCAGTCCGGCGCAGAGATCCGAGACGATGTCGCCGTAGAGGTTTTCCATCACCATGATGTCAAACTGCTCGGGGCGCATGACAAGCTGCATGCAGCAATTGTCGATGATCTTGTCGTCCGCTTCTATCTCGGCATAATCCTTTGCGACGTTATAAAAGCACTCGAGAAAAAGCCCGTCTGAGAGTTTCATTATGTTGGCCTTGTGGACGGCGGTAACCTTCTTGCGGCCATTATCGCGGGCGTATTCAAATGCGTATCGGGCGATGCGAGTCGAGGCTTTTTCGGTGATGATCTTGAGGCTTTCGACCACGCCGGGAACAACTATGTGCTCGAGGCCGGCGTAGAGATCCTCGGTGTTTTCGCGAACGATGACGAGATCGAGTTCCGGGTAGCGGCATTTGACATTTGGCAGGGCCTTGATAGGCCGCACGTTAGCGTACAGGTCGAGCGCTTTGCGCAGACCGACGTTGACCGATGTAAAGCCCTTGCCGACCGGCGTCATTATCGGCCCTTTGAGCGAAACCTTGTTACGCCGCATTGCTTCGATCGACGCATCGGGCAACGTGTTGCCGTATTTTTCGAGCGCCTGCGCGCCCAATATCTGCGTTTCCCATTCAATATTTACGCCGGTCGCCTCGATAACGCGAACTGTCGCTGCGACGATCTCCGGCCCGATGCCGTCACCGGGAATTAGTGTGATGGTGTGTTTCATTCTGCTATCTATTTTCTGTAATCAGGTTCAGTCGTTTGATATACTTGAAGTCTTCAGCATTGTGGGTTATCAGCGGAAGATCGAGTGAAATTGCGG
>JBQTJB010000021.1:0-7021 GCA_052387555.1 Blastocatellia bacterium
GTTTCCTGTATTCTAAATCACGATCAAGATGAAAAATCGTCGAACGGACAGGGACCTACGACCGATATCTCGTGTGTTGTTGAGGCTCCGAGCATCAGCAACCAAGTGGATTTGCTGCATAAGGAACAACCGATACTGTTTTTGACAGATCCATACATTTCTCCACCTCCTAATTTACCTTTCCAACCTCCAAAGACCGCTTAGCTGAGGGAGAGTTTGTTCTCTTCGTCGTGTCACGTGAGAATTGCGTGGACTTCTGTCCTCGTCATTTTCCACCGATGCTTTCCGTGACGGCGTTGAGAAAAGTTCTGAAGCCTCGGACGGCGACGTATCCGGCCTCGCGCCCGCCGAATGGTCGTGCGCAGGTAATGTGACTACATCAAAGCTGCTAATGGGATCGTCTTGACATCACTGCCGGACGACTATCCGAGTTATTCAGAACTGGAACTTTTCCCCAGATTTGCTGTCTGAGTGCTTCGGCGCGCCCGAAATTTCATCAGACAAACCCAACACGACAATTTTCGCAGCTTTGACTAACTGACTTCGCTACTTTTCGGGCGAAAGAGTTACCTGGTCAGCAATACAAACTTAGCGGATCAAACGCCGCATATATTAAAACGATGCTAGAAGCAATTGGACTTTCAAAAGAATACAACGGTGCGACAGCTCTTGAGTCGCTGGACCTGAACATCGGAGCCGGCGATGTCTATTGCCTGCTCGGGGCGAACGGAGCTGGCAAGACGACGACGATCAATCTGTTCCTGAATTTTGTTCAGCCGAGCGCCGGCAGGGCGCTGATCAACGGTCTCGATGTCGTCGAGCAGCCGCTCGAGACAAAGAAGTATCTGGCCTACATTCCTGAGCAGGTGAATCTATACAAGAATCTCTCGGGTCTGGAGAACCTGGAGTATTTTTCGGCTCTCGCGGGCAAAGACCAATATTCGAAGACGCAGTTGCTCGGGTTTTTCGAAGAGGTTGGCCTCGCTGCTGATGCAGCAGAGCGTCGCGTTTCGACCTATTCGAAAGGAATGCGGCAGAAAGTCGGCATCGCGATCGCTCTTGCAAAAGATGCGAAAGCACTTCTACTCGATGAACCGACAAGTGGCCTCGACCCGAAAGCCTCGAACGAATTCTCGGAGCTGCTCAAAAAGCTGTCGTCCCAGGGCTGTGCCGTCCTAATGGCAACGCACGACCTGTTCCGCGCCAAAGAATCCGGCACCCGCGTCGGCATTATGAAACACGGCCGCCTCGTCACCGAACTTTCAACAAGCGAACTCGGACACGCCGACCTCGAACACGTTTATCTGAAGAATATGAAGGACTAGTCGCTCTTTCGGGGACCGAAATTAGTAGGGGGAGAAGTTATGGCAAAGAGATGTCAAGTAACGGGAAAGAAGCCGATGAGCGGCAACAATGTTTCCCATGCGAACAACAAGACGAAGCGGCGGTTTCTGCCGAATCTGCACAAGAAGCGATTTTGGTCCGAAGAAGGAAATCGATGGATCACGCTGACAGTTTCGGCACGGGCGATCAAGACGATTTCACGCAAGGGATTTGACACCGTGTTGCGAGAGATACGCAAACGAGGAGAGAAGGTTTAATGCTACGAGAAAGGATGATTCTTATGGAAAAGATCAGATTTAGCTTTATTTACATTTTGATTTTGATTTCGAGCGTCACATGGACGTTTGCGGGTACTACCGCCACGCTCTCAGGACGGATCGTTGATAACAATGGAGCCGTAATTGCGTCAGCCACTGTCGAGGTGCTCAACATCGCGACCAATGCCAGTAAAACCGCGGTCACAAATGGCGACGGCTTTTTTATCATTCCCGAGCTGGCACCTGCGGATTATCGAGTAACGGTCACAAAGCAGGGGTTTCAGACTCTGGTCAGAGAAATCGTAACTCTGAATGTAGGTGCGAATTCTAGTCTGAACATCACCTTAACCGTAGGGAACATCAGTGAGAAGGTCACGGTCGAAGCGAGCGAGACGCAACTGGTCGAACGAGACTCGGCAGCGGTCGGAACGCTGGTTACGCGAAAGTTTATCGAGAATCTGCCACTCAATGGCCGCAGCTTTCAGACTTTGATCGAGCTGACGCCGGGCGCGAATCTCGTTCCGACGACGACGCAGAGCACCGGTCAGTTTTCGGTGAATGGGCAGCGTTCAAACGCGAATTATTTCAGTGTTGACGGCGTTTCGGGCAACATCGGCAGCGGAACGAACTTTCAATTTTACCAACAGGCGGCGGGAAGTTTACCTGGGCTTTCGATATTTGGCGGGACGAACACGCTCGCTTCAGTCGATGCCGTTCAGGAGTTTCGCGTGCAAACGTCGAGCTACAACGCCGAGTTTGGCCGTCAGCCCGGCGGACAAATCTCGCTGGTGACGCGTTCGGGTTCGAATACTTACACGGGGTCGCTATTCAATTATTTTCGTAACGAGAAATTGGACGCGAACGATTGGTTTGAGAATCGAGCCGGACGAGCCAGGCGGGCGTTGCGGCAGAACAACTACGGCGGCACTTTTGGTGGCAAACTTAAGTTCTTACAGTTTGGCGAGGGCGTTCCAGCAATTTGGGATGGCAAGGATCGATCATTCTTCTTTGTTAGTTACGAAGGACTTCGACTAACTCAGCCTCAGACGAGCGTGTTGCTTGCACGTGTCCCGTCCCGGGCGGCCCGTACCGCCGCGACTGGGCCGTTCAAGCAAGTGCTCGACGCATTTCCGCTCCCAAATTCCCCTTTCGTCGCGGGCGATCCGGCTGACACCGAGCGGTACGTTGCGGCGTTGTCCTATCCGTCAAAAGTGGATGCGTTAAGTTTCCGTATCAATCAGAAGATCACGGACAAGGTAAATATCTTTGGACGTTTTAACGACGCTCCGTCGAGCCAGCGGTTTCGAGCCTTTCCGAGCCAGAACAATGCCTACGAGAACAACATTCGCACGCTAACCATCGGCTCGACACAGACGTTTTCGTCAACACTTGTAAACGACCTTCGAACGAACTACAGCTACACTCGCGGACTATTTTTGTTCGAAGGTATCGAGGTAGATGGATCGCGATTGCCAGACAACAGTCTACTATTTCCTAGTTTTGCTCCGCCTGAAAATGCGTCGGTCAGCATCATACTCGGAACGGGCGGCAGCAATATTTCGTCGGCAAATCTGACGCAGGGAAAGACGATCGGTACCAAGCAGCGTCAAATAAATATCGTAAACAACCTGACGTCGATAGTCGGAAATCACGAGTTGAAGTTCGGCGTTGACTACCGCCGATTAACCCCAAAAGTTGATTCGCGAGCTCTGGGCATCACATACAATTTCACGACACCCGCAGCTCGTGCAACCGGAACTCCGAACAGCATCAGCGTTCAAGCTCTCGCTCCGATCACGTACTTTCAGGTCGAGAACCTGTCGCTGTTTGCCCAAGATACTTGGCGCGTTAGTCAAAGGCTGACGCTGACCGGCGGGCTTCGTTGGGAACTCAATCCGCCGCTTTCAGGTGAGCGGCTGCCTTTTCAGATAAACGGAATCGACAATCTGATGGCGGCAACCCTCGCTCCGGCTGGGGCCAAACAATGGAAAACAGAATACGATAACCTTGCTCCGCGAGTCGGGGTCGCCTTCACAATTTCCGAGAAATTGGATCTTGTCGCGAGAGCCGGATTCGGTATTTACTATGACTTGGGTACAGGTACGGCCCTTCGCGGCTACACGAGCTACCCTTACAATTCGAACAAGACCATCACCAACCCGGCACAGCTCCGATTTCCGGCAAACGAGATTGATCTGCAACCGCTTCCCTTTCTCGATGCATCGCCACCGCCTTATTCGGCAAACTTCTTTTTCTTTGATCCGAATCTGAAGCTGCCATACACGAGGCAGTGGAACGTATCGGTCGAGAAAGGTTTTGGCAGGGATAATTCCCTGACCGTGTCATATGTCGGGGCAGCGGGTCGCGAACTTCTGAGAAATGAGCAGCTGCAGAATTTTAACTCAGGTTTTGTTCGCGCAAGATTTTGTACACCCGCGCCAAACCCACTGCCTGCAGCGTGTTCACCCGCGGCAAATCCGCCGCCCGTGGTCTTGATAAACCCGGCGATCTTCGGGCCGAATCCGGCACTGCTAAACGACGGTACTCAGATCCTAAACGGTTCGGCCGTCTCGATCACGCGCAACGGTGCAAGCTCAGACTACCACGCGATGCAAACACAGTTTCAGAGCCGGTTCGTGAAAGGTTTGCAGACGATCATCTCTTACACCTGGGCAAAGGCTCTTGACGATGTGTCCGATGAGACGATCACCGGGATTCCATTGCAAAATGCTGCGACAAGGCTCGAACGTGGACCCGCGAATTTCGACGTACGACATAATTTCACGGCGGCCGTCAGCTATGATCTGCCGACGTGGAAAGCAAATGCACTGACGAAAGCCGTCTTTGGAGGATGGGCGATCGATTCTATAATTCGCGCCCGAACGGGCCTGCCGTTTTCTGTGATCTCGCAGAATTTCGATCCGCTCAATATCGGCACAACTCGCCGCGTTAACCTGCTTAGTGGAGTACCGATATGGCTCGAAGAAGCAAATGCTCCCGGCGGCAGAAAGCTGAATGCGGCCGCATTCTCGGCACCTCAATTGGGCTTTCAAGGAACGCTGGGACGCAATTCGCTTCGCGGCTTCAAACATCAACAGGTAGATCTTTCGATTCGCCGAACGTTCACGCTGACCGACGATGCTCGTCTTCAATTTCGCGGCGAAGCCTTCAACGTTTTCAACACGCCGAACTTCGGCTTTCTCGCGTCTTCGTTCGGATTCGCGGGATTTGGCGAGGCGACATCTATGCTTGGCCGAAGCCTAAGCGGAACGTCATCGACGAGTCCGAGCAACGGTTTCAATTCACTTTATCAAGTAGGCGGGCCGCGCTCGCTTCAGTTTTCGCTCAAATTTTTGTTCTAGGAAATTCAAGGAGTAATACAAATGAGAAATACAATACTGTTCGCGATCATTCTAGCTTTTTCGAGCGTTACTTTCGCCCAAACAAAAGACAAAGCAATGCCGCTTTTCTGGGTTCGTGAGGACGGGAAATATGGCTACATCGACAAGTCCGGAAATGTGGTCATCAAACCGCAATTTGAGAATACAATGGGCTTTAACGAGGGCCTGGCCGCAACCAGACTGAACGGTAAATACGGCTACATCGACCTAAAAGGCAATTGGGCCATCAAGCCGCAGTTCGACTTCACATATATGTTTTCGCAGGGCTTGGCGATGGTCGAGATCGACAAGAAAACAGGCTGGATCGATAAAAAAGGCAAGATCGTGATCGAGCCACAGGTCTTCGAAAAGACAGCGACAGGCTTTAAGGAAGGCCGTCTGGCGGTCAAGAAAGGCGGCAAATGGGGCTACATCGATATGACCGGTCGGATGATTATCGAGCCGCAGTTCAACGAGGCTAAAGAGTTCAGCGGCGGGGTTGCGCAGGTTGTAACTGAGAACCATCGCCACCACTGGATCGATGCCAATGGCAGGGTACTCTGGAGCCAGGAGATGCCTAAAGGAGCAGAGTCCACCAAAAAGGCTTACTGATCTAGGATTCGATTGACTGAAAAAAGGAAGTTGTATGAAAGTAATTGTCCTATTTGCAGCGTTTCTAGCTCTGACAAACGCGGCGTCCGCACAACGTGCTGAATGTTTCCATTCGAACGGCTGCCGGCTGAGAAACGCGCAAAGGCAAACGATCTGCTGCTGAAGGCTCTCGATTCGGAGGCTCTCTACACAATAGTCGGCGGTCTCAAACCAATGTCGAGCGGGTTCGCCAACTTTCAGATCGAACTGCGTCCGCCAAAAGATGAAAAGAAAGCGTCAGAACGAAGCTTTAAGCTCTCCGATCTGGCCGAGACGCGCGAGATTCTTGGCTACTTTCGATGCGGCGAGAACATCTTTGCCGATGTCCAGCATTTCGCCAAAACCTTTGACGGGAAACGTTTCAGCGAAGCCATTGTCTTTGACCGGCGGGGTTTGTCGGCGATGCTCAAATCGAGATCGGACTTTTTTGAACGTTGGAACATAACCGACCGATCGCATCCGCTACAGGTTCTGTATGCGATCGAGTACGACGAAACGGGATCCCGATTCGGCGGTTACGGTTTTCTTTTTGGGTATCCCGAATACGCCGTCCGATTTTTCGTCCAAGCCGCCGACGAAGAGGAGTTCTCGGGAAAGTTTGTCGAACGCGATTTCTACTCGATCCCGACGTTCGCCGGGGCTAACCGCTTCGTCTATGCCGTTCCGAAAGGTAACAAAGAAAACGCTGAAGACAAAAAGTTGAAAGATTCTGCGGTGAAGATTTTTGATGAATATAAGCTGAAACGAGAGAAATACATCGGTGATGGCAAGAAAGGCGTTGTCGAGATGCTTCGCGAATGGATGTGTGATGAAAAGCGGCAATGCGGGGAGGAAACATGAAAATAATACTGTGTCTATCGACGATCACTATTTTAGGTTTGACGATTTTCGGGCAAACAAGCAACGCCAAAATCGAGCGTGAAGTAATCGAATTTCGCGCCAAAATCCGCGAAGCCGTTAAAGCGAATGACCGCAAAAGTCTGGAACAGTTTCTGGCAGAAGGCTTTACGCACACGCACGCCAGCGGAAAGGTTGACGGCAAACGCGAACGAGTTGATTTTTTTATCAAAGGCGAACCGACGATTGAAGATGTCGAACCGGACGAAATCCGCGTCATCGTTCACGACAAAAATCTGGCTACCGCCGTCGGCAAAACGTCGCTGATGTTCGGTTCCGAGAAACGCACCTTCCAATGGTCAGGTGTTTTCTACAGACGGAAAGGAAAGTGGCAGGCAGTAACGACGCACGCAACGGGCTTGAGAAATTGAAATGTTTTTTCGCTGTCTATCATTGGTTTTTGTTTTCGCGATCTGGATAAGCGCTCAAGATCCGCTAAAGATCCGGCGTGTCGAGGTGCCGCCAGTCGTTGACGGTGTTTTTTCCGAAGGC
>JBQTJB010000022.1:0-16657 GCA_052387555.1 Blastocatellia bacterium
GGACGGGTTGAATTTAATTTTTGAGCTTGAGGAAGAGTTCGACATTTTGATCCCCGACGATAAGGTTCAAAGCATGACTTCCGTCGCCGAAGCCGTCAAAGGAATCGAGACCCTTCTCGCCGAAAAAGAAAATAGCTCCGAAGCTCCCGCATAAGAGAAATGAATAGAGTAGTTATTACCGGTGTAGGTGTCGTTTGCGCCCTGGGAAACAACGCAATTGATTTCTGGGATTCGGTAAACAAAGGGCGTTCGGGAATCGCTCCGATCACAAAAGTCGACACTTCCGATCTTCGTTTTAAGAATGCCGCCGAAGTAAAAGGCCTTGACCCGACCGAACATTTCGATGATAAAGCACTCGCATGGCTTGACGCTTTTACTCATTTTGGGGTAATTGCCGCAAGAGAAGCAGTTAAGGATTCCGCAATCGAATTCGACTCGGAACTCCGAAATCAATCAGGCGTGATCACCGGTTCTTGTCTCGGTGGAAAAGAGACCGAGGACGCAATGTATATCGAGCTTTACCGTGAGAAGAAAATACGGTTTCCGCCAACGACAATTCCGCGTGCAATGCCCAACGCAGTTGCCAGCCATGTTTCGATGGAATACGGGCTTACCGGGCCGACATTCACGACGTCAACAGCGTGTTCGTCCGCCAACCACGCTATAGGGCAAGCATTTTGGCTTGTGCGGCAGGGCACCTTAGACGTTGCGCTTGCCGGCGGAAGCGAGGCTCCGCTTTCCTTCGCAAATTTAAAGGCATGGGAATCGATGCGTGTCGTTTCGAATGACACGTGCCGCCCGTTTTCGAAAGACCGAAGCGGAATGATACTCGGCGAGGGCGGGGCAATGTTCGTGCTCGAAAATCTCGACCATGCCAATGCGCGCGGTGCAAAAATCTACGCCGAGATCGTCGGGTGCGGCATGTCGGCAGACGCTCATCATTTGACCATGCCGCTGACAGAGGGCGCCGCACGCGCAATGCTTTCGGCGATTAGGGATGGCAACCTGGAACCAGAACAGGTTGGTTACATCAACGCCCATGGAACGGCTACCCAGGCTAACGACGAAATGGAATCGGCCGCGATCCGTTCGGTTTTTGGAGAACATGCGAACAAGATTCTCGTTAGCTCGACCAAGTCGATGCACGGCCATACTCTCGGCGCCGCCGGAGCCATCGAAGCAGCGGCAACCGTTCTGGGAATTCATAACGGAATGTTGCCGCCGACCGCAAATTTTACCGAACCCGATCCCGATTGCAATTTAAATATCATCAAAAACGAATCGGTCGAAATTGGGGTCGAAGCGGCTCTTTCAAATTCGTTCGCGTTCGGCGGCTTGAATGCGGTTCTGGCTTTCAAGAGTTGGCGGCGTTGAGATTCGTATGGCCAAGAAAAGCAAAGGGCAGATCTGGCTCGAATACTTGGCCGCACGGCTAGTTTTGGGTTTTCTTGGAATGTTGCCACGAAAGTCGGCGATAATGCTTGCCATTGGTATCACGCGGCTCGGTTTCTATTTCCTTCGCGGGTTGCGCAAGGTTGCATTGCTCAATCTGGAAATAGCGTTACCAGAATCTTCGGATTTGGAACGTCGTTCAATTGCGAAAGGCTGTTTTGAAAATCTCGGCCGTGTCCTCGGCGAGGTCAGTCAGTTTCACAAGGCGACGCCGAAATCGCTCGCAAAGCTTATAGATTTCGAACTTGATGCCGAATCAGCATCGCTTGAGAAAAAGGTTAGGGCCGCACGGCGCGGGATTTTGATAACAACCGGACACCTCGGGAATTGGGAACTTCTCGTTTTTGCCTACGCGGCCTTGCGGGAGCCTATCAGCTATCTCGCCCGCCCGATAGACAATTCTTTGATAGAGGAAATGACACATCGGTACCGGACCCGCTTCGGAAATCGGCCGATCGACAAAACAAATTCCGCTATGCTGGCGATTTCGATTCTGCGTGACGGCGGAACTCTCGGTGTTTTATCCGATGTAAACGCTCACCCGAAAGAGGGCGTATTTGTATCGTTTTTCGGTGTCCAGGCTTGTACACCGAGCGGTGCGGCAATGATCGCGATTCGGGCCGACGCCATTATTTATCCGGCGTTTTGTGTTTGGGACAAAGAAGCGGCCTGTTATCGATTCGTCGGCGGGGCCGTGATCGAACCCGCGAATACCGGCGACCGCAAGAAAGATATTGTCGAAACAACTGCCGCCTACACCACTGAGATCGAAAAGATCATACGAAAATATCCAGATCAGTGGATGTGGATACACAAACGCTGGAAAACGCGTCCGCCCGGAGAAAGACAATTGTATGATTGACCAACCTCTGCCAGAAAAAATTGAGAGAGTTTGCGAGTCCTGTGGAGCGGAGTTCGGCTGCGGCGTAATGCTCGAAGGCTGTTGGTGTGCCGAAATAAAGCTGTCAGAAAAGCAAGCTGCCGACATTCGGAAAAAGTATAACAATTGCCTCTGTCCAAAATGTTTGCTGAACAAGGCTGAAACACGACCGGTAGGGAGTGCTCCTTAATCCATCAAGTTTCAAAAAGTTTCAAACCATGAGTGATCCAAAAAAACTAGCAAGGCTGGCTTTTTCATCCGTTTTAATCTTTATTGTCTTCTCCTCTGCGTGCTTTGCTCAGCAACGTCTTTTGGTGATCGGCGGCGGCGAGCGTCCGCCGGACGCATTGAAGAAATTTGTCGAATGGTCTGGCGGCTCGAAGGCTCGGATTTTGGTCGTAACATGGGCAAGCGGATTACCTGAAGAGAGCTTTGATGCATTGAAACGAGATTTTGCAGTGTTTCCAGCGGCTTCGATAGACCACGCCGCAATGCGTCCACTGGACGCCGAAAAGCGCGCAAAGTTTATAGAACAAATGCGTAACGCGACCGGCATCTTCTTCTCCGGCGGCGATCAGAGTAGAATTATGAATGTGCTTGCCGACGAAGAATTGCTAAAGCTCATCCGCGATAAATACGCTACTGGAACGCCGTTTGGTGGCACGAGCGCCGGTGCCGCAGCCATGTCCGACCCAATGATGACCGGCGAGGCCGATCTGAAAATTCTTGATGGCGGCAAGGTTGGCGTCCGCAAGGGCCTCGGCCTCATACCGGACATAATCTTCGACCAGCATTTCCTTGTCCGACAACGCCACAACCGCCTTTTCGGATTTATATTGGTCAACCCTAAAATGCTCGGCATCGGCATCGACGAAGATACCGCCGTCCTGATCGAAGACAACCGCCGTCTTGAGGTCGCCGGTAAATCGCAGGTAATGATCATAGACGGGGCATGGCGCAGAAGAGCATTATCGACTTTTATTCTTAAAGCCAGTGAGCGATTTGATCTGAAAAAGCGACAGTCTCAAATCAATAATGCGAATCTATTTAAGTGAGTGGATTGATTTATGACACAGAGAGAATGGTTTGATATTGGCGTTCGGCTAGTTGGCGTGGTTGTGCTTGTGTTCGGCATTTGGGACTTAGTTTATGCGTGGCTCTTTTACGCTGATTACTTCCGCAATCCAGATTCTAGTTTTCGCTTTCATCTGATTGCAGGCTGGTGCTCAATTGCGTTGGGTTTAATTTTGATACGAGCTGCGTCCGTTATTGTCAATTTCGCTTACGGTCCGGAAGACGAAGAAGTTGAAGCAGAAGAATCTGTTTCAGACAAGTCTGACTAATTGAGGTCGCTATGAATAGAGCATTAGTCTTTTTACTGGCGCTTTTAGGATTGTTTTGCATCACGTGCACTCAGCAGTGGAGCAGTTTTCCCACCGGCCAATGGATAGATCTTTCACACGATTTTTCCGACGAGACGATCTATTGGGTAACGGCCGAGCCGTTCCGACGGACGACGGTTTTCGACGGAAAAACCGAAGGCGGCTATTATTATTCGGCCTATAATTTTTCGGGAGCCGAACACGGCGGCACGCATATCGATTCGCCGGTACATTTTGCAGAGGGCAAGAAGACCGTCGATCAGATCGGCCTCGATCAACTGATCGGCGAAGGCGTAAAGATCGATCTCTCGTCAAAAGCCGCTGCCAACCGCGATTACGAAATTACCATCGACGACATCAAGGCTTGGGAAACGACCAACGGCAAGATCCCAGAATGGAGCATTATTCTTTTCCAAATGGGTTTCGCCTCACGCTGGCCGGACAAGAAATCATATCTTGGAACCGACCAAAAAGGCCCCGACGCAGTAAAAGACTTGCATTTCCCCGGCCTTCATCCCGATACCGCGAAATGGCTGGTCGAAAACCGCAAGTTCAAAGCCGTCGGTATCGACACCGCCAGCATCGACCGCGGCCAATCGACGACGTTCGGCTCGCACGTCGCCTTGATGAAAAACGACATCCCGGCATTCGAGAATGTCGCAAATCTAGACAAGCTTCCCTCAAAAGGCTTTCATATAATCGCTCTCCCGATGAAAATAAAAGGCGGCAGCGGCGGCCCGCTTAGAATTGCGGGGTTCGTACCGACGTTGAACCAATAACACAGACTCAGTCTCGAAATTTTTAAGCGGCTATGGCATTGACTTCAATTCGCGCAGTACTGTCTGCAATTGCTTTATGCCTCCGCGTATCTGTCTTTCATTAAATGCAGTGTAGCCCAATACGAGTCCGCAGCGTTTCGGACTGACCTTACTCTGTCCCGACAAAGGACTTGCAAGTATTCCGCGTTCCCAGGCTGCGACAGACGCAGCGGTATCATCGACGCCCTCGGGCAGCCATCCAATCAGATGCATCCCGGCGTCCTGCGGGTGGAATTCAAGAAGTCCCGAAAGAGATTTCTTTGCCTCGTCCAGCAAACATGCCTGCCGAGCCGCGTACAGTTTTCGCATCCGGCGAATATGCCGTTCGAAATGTCCGTTTTCGATAAAATCGGAAGCTACCGCTTGGATAATAGTCGGAGCTGAAAGATCAGCGAGCACGCGTCCCTTGCTAAACGCCTCGGTCAGCCCCGGCGGGGCAATCAGGTATCCGATCCTGAGGGATGGAAACATCACTTTGCTAAATATTTCCATGTAAATAACTCGCCCGTCAAACTTTCTTTCTCGCCTGCGACTGCACTGCCGTTATCGCTACCGCATCAACAATGTCTTCGGCTTTGCAGCCGCGCGAGAGGTCGTTGCAGGGGCGATCGAGGCCCTGCAGGATGGGGCCGATGGCGGTTCCGCCGGTCAGGCGTTCGGTAAGTTTGTAGGCGATATTGCCGGAGTTTAAGTCGGGAAAGATGAGTACATTGGCACGGCCCGCGACTCGTGAACCTGGAGCTTTTGAATCGCCGACGGATTGAACGAGCGCCGCGTCCGCCTGGAGTTCGCCGTCGATGTTCAGATCGGGCATTCGTGCACGAACGGTTTTTGCCGCTTCCAAAACTTTTTCGATCAATTGATGCTTGGCGCTTCCTTTGGTTGAGAACGACAGCATCGCGACTCGCGGTTCCACGCCTAATAAAGTGCGGCACGAATCTGCCGAGGCAATCGCGATCTCGGCAAGCTCGCCTGCGTCAGGGTCTATGACGACGCCGCAGTCGGCATAGATCATCGCTCCTTTTTCACCAAACTTTTTATCCGGCACTATCATCAGAAAAAAACTCGACACGGTTTTCAAACCTTCGCGAATACCGATGCACCGTAATGCAGCAGCGACCGTGTGAGCAGTCGTATTCGTCGCGCCCGCGACAGAACCGTCGGCCTTGCCCTCGCGAACCATCAGATTGCCAAAATATAACGGGTCTTTCACCGTTTGCTCGGCTTCTTCCAGCGTGACGCCTTTTGCACGCCGCAACTGATGATAAAGCTCGGCCATCCTGCCAAAATCGTGATGCGATCTGCGGTGATCGAGTATAGCGATGCCGTTTAGGCTGGCTCCCGCATCCGCCGCCAAAGCCCGAATCTTTTCTTCATTTGCGATCAAGGTCACTTTTGCGATCTTTTCTCGGGTGCAGATCTCGGCGGCCTGAAGGGTGCGAACATCTTCGCCCTCCGGCAATATAATGTGCTGCGGATCGGCGGCGGCTCTTGCGCGTATTTGTTGGAGAATCATTGTCAGTTGTCAGTTGTCAGTTGTTTGACATATCGTAAAAACGATTGACCACCAGCCACTGACTACTGCCCATCGAATTTACCATACAACCATAAAGCGATAAACTTGCACAAAGCACGCGTTTGTTTCTAGACTTAGTCAATTCAACCAAAGGAATCGAATGATGAACGAAATAACGACGCCCAAAACTAAGGTTGGCCGGAGAGTAAAACGAAAGGCTAAAGGCCGGATGAGCAATTTTCTGATGTTCCTGCCGAACATGGTTATGCTGCTTGGCCGCCTTTTAAAGGACGCGCGCGTTCCCCCGGCCGAAAAGGCGCTGTTCCTTGCCGCTATCGTCTATGTGATCTCGCCGCTCGATTTCATTCCGGATATTTTCCCGTTCATCGGGCAGGTCGATGATATTTATGTGGTTGCATTGACGCTGCTGCGGCTTGTAAATCGCACGGACGAATCGGTCGTTCGCCAGCATTGGTCGGGTGGAGGCGATATTGTTTCGCTTGCCGATTCGATTGCCAGGATCGCGCCGATGGTGCTGCCCAAGCGCATCGCTCGCCTGCTTTCGTCCAAAGTCGAACTTGCCCCAGCCGGAAAAGTTCTTCGCGGCATCGCCAAAAAGGATCAGGCCATCGTCGTTGAGATCCCACAGACCGAAACGGAAAGTAAGATAAAGGTAGATTCGCGCTCGTCGATGACGAATTAGATAAACGTTCCTTGAACGCTGCTTTCCCGATGATTTGGCATCGAAATTTTTGTTCCTTTTTTTGGATATTCCCTGAGTTTCCAACTATATAGTGGCTAGCTCGTAGAAATTCAGACTATTCAAAGGTGGAATTCGTCTCCGGATTTTCGCTATACTCTATTGTATAGATATAAGTCCGTAGCTCTTACTATATGTTCGAACGCTATTCCGAACGCTCTCGCCGCGTTATATTCTTTGCCCGTTACGAGGCCTTGCAGTACGGCTCGCCGGTTATAGCACCGGAACACCTGTTGCTTGGATTGATGCGTGAGGACAAGACGATCGCCGCGCGTTTCTTTCCGTACAGAAGGTCGCTGTCCGTCGATGCGGTTCGTCGCGATGTCGAAGAACGTATAGTGCTGCGCGACCGCATTCCTCAATCGTCCGAGCTTCACCTCGCCGGCGAAACAAAACGAATCCTTTTTTATGCCAATGAAGAAAGCCGCCACGCGAAAAGCCGACACATCGGGCCGGAACATCTGCTTGCCGGGCTGATTCGAGAGGAACGCACGGTCGCGGCGGAAATTTTGTTTCAATACGGGTTGAGAATACAGGATGTTCGAGAAGAAATCGGACGACAAACGGGACTGCCGAAACTGCTCAAGACAAAGAAGGAAGATTCCAAGACGCCGAACCTGCACGAATTCACCCGCGATCTGACCGCCGAGGCAGCATCTGGAAAGCTGGACCCGCTGATCGGCCGCGAAGCCGAGATCGAACGTTTGGTCGAAATCCTTTGTCGCCGCACCAAGAACAATCCGGTACTGATCGGCGAAGCCGGTGTCGGCAAAACGGCTATTGTCGAGGGGCTGGCGCAAAGAATAGTCGACCGCCAGGTTCCGACGTTTCTGGAGGATAAAAAGATACTTTCGCTCGACCTTTCGCTTGTGGTGGCCGGTACAAAGTATCGCGGCCAGTTCGAGGAACGCCTAAAGAAAATAATGGGTGAACTAGCGGAAAACTCCGAGCATATTGTTTTTATCGATGAGCTGCATACGCTGGTCGGAGCCGGTTCGGCCGAAGGAACCCTTGATGCGGCAAATATTCTCAAGCCCGCCCTTTCGCGTGGCGAAATTCAGTGCATCGGGGCATCTACACCTGCCGAGTTTCGTAAATCCGTCGAGCGCGACCGTGCTCTCGAACGCCGTTTTCAAACCGTTAAAGTTATGCCGCCGAACGAGGCGGAAGCTCTTGAGATCATAAAAGGCATCGTCGAGCGTTACGAAGCGTTTCATCAGATTCGCTACACCCGCGAAGCATTGGAAGCCGCCGTTTATCAATCGAGCCGTTACATACCCGACCGCTATTTGCCGGACAAAGCCATCGACGTTCTTGACGAAGCCGGCGCCCGTGCAAAGCTGCGTTTTCAACAGGAAAACGCTGGCGAACCATCGTGGAAAGACACGGTCGAAAACTGGAAACGGGCTGCGGCAAATGAAGATCAGTTGATCTCCTATGAGCTTCGAACTCTGGAAGATTCGTTCATAGCGGTCGAAGTAAAGAAAGATGATGTCGATGAAGTTATTGCCCGCTGGACGGGCGTTCCCGTCTCATCGATCAAGCTCGAAGAGGCCAAAAAGCTGCTTGACATCGAAACCGAGCTTCATAAAAGAATTGTTTCGCAGCGGCCGGCGATCTCTGCTCTCGCAAGGGCGATCCGTCGTTCGCGTGCCGGTTTGAAAAATCCCGATAAACCTGTTGGCTCATTTCTTTTTCTGGGCCCGACCGGCGTAGGGAAAACGGAAGTTGCCCGCTCGCTTGCCGAGTATCTTTTTGCCACCGAACGTGCCTTGATCCGCTTCGACATGAGTGAATATATGGAGAAGCACGCGGTGTCGAAGTTCATCGGTTCGCCTCCGGGATACGTCGGACATGAAGAGGGCGGCCAGCTTACCGAAAAATTGCGGCGGTCGCCGTATGCGGTTGTGCTTTTCGATGAGGTTGAAAAGGCGCATCCGGATCTGTTCAATATATTGCTTCAGGTTTTCGAAGACGGCATTTTGACCGACGCACAGGGCAACACGGTCGAATGCAAGCACGCGATCTTTATAATGACCTCGAATATCGGCGCCCGCTTTATTCAAAAGCGTGGGAACATGGGTTTCCAATCGGGCGGAGACTCTTCCCGCGAGAAGATGGAAGAACAGGTTATGTCGCAGGTAAAGCAAACCTTCGCGCCCGAGTTCATAAACCGCCTGGACGAGGTAATCATTTTTGACGAACTCACCGACGGCGATCTTTCGCAGATAATCGATCTCCAACTCGCAAGGTTGAATGTTATGCTCACGAATCGAAGCTTGTCGATAAGGGTCTCGAAGGAAGCCCGCAAATGGCTGATAGATAAGACACTCGCCGAACGCGGCTACGGAGCGCGTCCGCTGAAGCGTGCTTTGCAGAAATACGTCGAGGATGAACTGTCCGAAGCACTCATCCAGGGCGAGATTGTCGAAGACACCGATATAGAGATCATCCTGTCGGGCGAAAAGCTTGCATTTCGCGAGATAGTTCCTGACATTTTGCGAAAAGAGCTTTCTCAAAAAGCATAAAATTTAAGATATTATTTGGGCGTTTCACGAGCGTGAGGGCTGGGTCCAGTCCCTTGCGCTTTTCGTTTTTGCGGCGTTTGCCTGTATAATTCGAAGGTTTGTCGGATAGATGCGTAAAAGGCAACCGTTCAAAGGTGTGCAGAATCATAGTTTCCGTACTTTTCTGACATTGAAAAGCCGTCCGCTTTTGATTATTCTAACGTTTTGATTTCAGACCGGGACGGCCTCGCGGCTTACTAAAGCCCGCTATTTTGCTCTTATAAGGGATACTCTTTTCTATGCACAAATCCAGCGCATTCGGGCTTGTTTTTTTAAGTCTTGCCGTTTTGGCAACTCAGATTCCAGCCAAAACTGTAGATAAATCGAATGCCGCCACTTTCTCGCAAGCCTCTCCCGGGCAGCAAATCATTGAAAATGTGGATATTCAGGGAAACCGCCGTCTTCGCGACGACGACCTGATCTATTACATAAAGACCCGTCCGGGCGACGTTTACGACCCGGCGGCTCTTGAGCGCGATCTGCAGGAGCTTCTCTCGCTCAATTTCTTCGACAAAACTGCGACACGGGTTCTTACTACCGACGGCGTTCGCGGCGGCGTGAACGTAATCTTCGAGGTCCGCGAATGGCCCATCATTCGCGATCTGACGTTTACCGGTGCCAAAGCATTACCCGAATCGGATATCCTAAAGGCATTTCGCGAACAACGCGCAGGTATTTCGAAAGAAGCGATTTTCGACCCCGTAAAGGCCCGCGGAGCAACGCGAATACTTCGCGAATTGCTTGCGAGCAAAGGTTACCCGAACGCAAAAGTAACGGTTAAGGAAGAAGAAGTTTCGGCAACATCCATCGCCCTCACCTTCGAAGTGGAACAGGGAAACAGATCGCGCATTGTCGAAATAGATTTCGTAGGGAATGAGCATTTTAGCGACGGTGAACTTCGGAGAGCAATGCAGTATGTCAAAGAACACAATTTGATATCTAGGTTTAAAAGTCAGGATATATTACATTTGGAAAAACTTCAGGCTGACCTCAGAAGGAATGTTGTTTCCTATATGTTTTCGAAAGGATATTTCCAGGCCAGGATCGGTGAGCCGGAAGTGGTCGGCCTCGGTGTTAAGCGCACCGATTTTATTCCGCTAATCACGCTCCCGATTCCGCTTATCTCGACAAAAGACGATACGCTGAAAATAGTTATACCGGTAACGGAAGGCAAGTTGTTTCGCGTTGGCGAGTTAAAGGTAGAGGGAAACTCGATATTCTCGGAGCAGCAGATTCTATCGTATGTCGGCCTGAAAAAAGGCGAGATCGCAGACGGTAAACGTCTTCAGGACGCGGTTTATGAAGACCTGAAGAAAGTTTACGGCTCGCAGGGATTCCTGCAATACAATGCCGAATTCGACCCGGAATTCAAGGACAATCCGGCCAATACTGAAGAGGGCATTGTTGATATCACCATCACGATCGAAGAAGGAAAACAATTCACGCTCCGCCGCCTGGAATTCACCGGCAACACTTTTACTCGTGACCGCGTAATGCGCCGCGAGTTTCTTCTTAATGAAGGTGATATCTATAACGAGAATTTTCTGGAAATCTCCGTCGCCCGGCTTAATCAGACGCAGTATTTCGACCCGATAGACAAAGATCAGGACGTGGAAAAACGCACTGACGAGGAAGAGGGCGACGTCGACCTGATCGTAAAGATCAAGGAAAAGGGCCGTCAACAGATCTCTTTCAACGGCGGCATCTCGGGTATCGGCGGTTCGTTTTTCGGATTGGAATATTCGACCAACAACCTTGCCGGACGCGGTGAGATATTATCTTTCTCGCTCGGGGCGGGCAACCGTCAGCAAAGCCTGCAAATCAGCTATCAGGAACCGTATTTCCGCGATCGTCCGATATCGGTCGGGTTTTCGCTTTTTGCTTCGCGGTCTAAATTCTTTGGCGAAGGCACGTTTCTGACGCAAAACACTGATGTCCTAAATGATCTTTTCAATCCGTTGGGGCAGGTAACCACGGATTCGAGCAATCTGTTTACCCAAACCACATACGGCGCGACTGTTTTCGCGACGGCGCCGTTGTCCGAGCTTTTCTTTAAGAAACGCAGGTTTACTCAGTTTTCGCGCGTAGGCCTTACTTACCAGATATCGGCAACGACCATCACCGATCCGCCGGTAAATGAAAGCGCCGACCCGGCTGCCAGGATTCCTGTAATTTACCGCCAGCCGAATATTCTGACCAGCCGCGTCACGGGAACATTCGTTTACGATACGCGTCGGCCGGCCGCAAACGGAATAGACACGGTCGGCGGCTCGCAGCTTACAGCGGCGTTCGCTTTCGCAGGTTTGGGCGGCGATGTGCGAACCTATCAGCCGAACATCAGCTATACGCGGTTCATTCCGTTTCGCAACAAGAAAACAAAGAACCCTGACGTAATTGCGTTTCGCATTCAGGCCGGAACAATCGGAACTTTTGCTCTTACTGATTCAGTTAGAAATGCCAATTCGATAGCATTTATCGGCGGCATTCCGGCATTCGAGCGATATTTTCTCGGCAGCGAGAATGACATACGCGGTTACAATTCGCGTTCGATCGGCCCGATTGCCCCGTTCGACACTTACGTTACGACGCGAAACGTAGTTGCCGCGACGAACAGTTTCGGCACGGCGGTTCCGATTACCGGCTTTCCGACCGGATCTCCGATTCCGGGAGAAATTGCAGCCCTTGGCGTGCTGACCGGTGCCAGCGGAGCAAATCCGGCGCTTTTTTCGCGTAATTTCCGGTTCATCGGCGGCGACACGCAGCTTCTCGGTAATTTTGAATACCGCATACCGCTCTTCGGCCCGGCGACGCTCGCCGCGTTTGCCGATATCGGCAGCGTCTTTAATCTACGAAAGTCCGGCACGCAGACCATAAACAGCGAATTTCTTCAGGACGATACTTTTCTAGGTGCGGGCCGCGTAACCGCTCTCGCATTGATCAATACTCCAGTACTTGAAAGCAGTTTCGGCAGTCTGTTGTTCTTTCGTAATCGATTGTTGACCAAGACCGATTTTATTAATGAATTCTGCCGCGGCAACCGTTTTGGTTGTCCGACCAGTCTTTCGCCCGAAGTCCAGCAGTTTTTTCTACGCGGCGAAGCTCAGCAAAACACTCTGCTTCGTGTCGATGACAGTGCTTTCGGCAAGCTCGGTGATTTTAAGGCAAGCGTCGGACTGGAGCTTCGCGTTCAGGTCCCGATCGTCAACGTGCCGTTTCGCCTGATCTACTTTTACAATCCGAACGGCAACTTCGGGTTTACCGAACAGCTTCCAGGCATTTTTCTTCCGGGCAAGCGAAACGGATTTAGATTCACCGTCGGAAGAACATTCTAGATCGAAAGCAGATTGATTGCTTTTATACAGCTCTGGCTGCGATCTGTGAACCAAGGAGGATCTTTACAATGAAAAAAATCGGTTTATTCATTTTATTATGTGTATCTTCTGCCGTTTTTGCCGCAGAAGGTGTTGCCCAGACACCGGCCGGCACAGGAAAAATCGGTTTGGTTAACACGACCGCGTTTGCTGAAGAGAAAGCCGGAAGCGGGATTACGAAGTACAAAGCCGCTCTTAAGGCTCTGAATGATGAGCTTCAACCGGCGACGAACGAGATTAATTCGCTTCTCAACCGATACCGGCCGCTGGTTGCCGAGATCGACCGGCTTCGCCAGACGCCGAATACCCCGGTTGCAACACTGCAAGCTAAGATAACCGAGGGACAGGACCTTGAGACTACGATCAAGAGAAAGCAGGAAGACTTTAAAACCAGGTATGATAAACGCTATCAACAAGTTGTCGGCCCCGCGTATCTCGATATTATGAAAGCGCTTACCGAGTATGCAAAGCTAAAAGGCTTTGCGGTAATTCTGGATGGCGTGAAACTCGAGCAAGCGGATATTTTGATAGGTTTTGACGACCGTTATGATGTGACGAAGGACTTTATCGTGTTCTACAATGCCCGCCCGACCACTGCGGTCAACACAACGGTCCCAAAATAGTAAAAGTCATCTATCGTCTGGAGTTCGGACAATCCCGGTCAAAAATTGACATCATTTAGCCGATAACATAAGATTGCCCTTTGTATTTTTTGATACTTTCGGGCAACAAATTTAAAGAAAAGAGTTTCAAAGTAGAAAGTTAATACGAGTTTCAGCAATTGTTCTCGGAAGTTTAAGGAGTTTTACGTAAATGAAAAGAATTAGTGTCATCGCCGCCAGCTTTGTATTTGCGGCCATTTTTGTGGTTTCGGCGTCTGCCCAGGCTACTACCCAGCCAGCCGCGAATTATCGTCTCGTGGTTATTAACACGGCGGCATTCGATGGAAAAGACGGCATCACGCGTTACCTGAATGCGATGAACGCTCTGGAAACAGAGTTTAAACCGGTCGAAACGAAGATTCAGGGAATGGTCACCCGATTCAACACGCTTGGTGTCGAGATCAAAAAACTTCAGGATCAGGTGAATACGCCGGGCGGAGTTCCGATCGATCAGCGAGCTGCCGAGACGAAGGTCGAAGAATACACAACTCTCGAAAAAAGTATCAAACGCGAACAGGAAGACGCTAAGGCCAAGTTCGAACGTCGGCAGCAGCAGGTGATGGGGCCATTGCTTCAGGAAATCGGCAAGGCTATGCAGGATTATGCAAACCAAAAGGGTTATGACATTATTCTCGACGCCGCGAAACTCGACAACGCGGGACTTATCCTTGCGTTCAACCCGGCAAAGCTCGACGTTACTAAGGATTTCATCATATTTTTCAACGCACGTCCGGCCACCGCGGCTACCGCTGCGGCTCCGAAATAAGAGCGTTTGTTCTTTCGGTCAAAAGTCAGTAGTCGGTCGAAGTATTTTCTTCTGCTGGCTGCTGGCTTTTGGTATTTGTTCCCCCTGACAAATGGTAATTTACGATTCGATCGCCATACAAAAAATACTTCCTCACCGATACCCGTTCCTTCTTGTCGATAAGATCATCGAGATCGAACCGCGTGTCCGCATTGTCGGCGTAAAGCAGGTAACGCTAAACGAACATTTTTTTGCCGGCCATTTCCCCAAGGCTCCGGTAATGCCGGGCGTACTGCAGATCGAGGCGCTAGCGCAGGTCGGTGCAATTTTAGCGTTGCGCGAGTTCGAGAACCGTGACGAAAAGATACCTTTCTTCAGCGGCATCGAATACGCAAAATTTCGCCGGCCGGTTGTCCCCGGTGATACGCTGATGCTCGAAGTTATCGCCTTGCGAATCGGGACCAAAGTTCAAAAAATGAAAGGCATCGCCACCGTGGATGGTAAAGTAACCGCCGAAGCGGAAATAATGTCCGTTATAGCCGAACGACCAAAGGAGTAGAACGATGGAACCAATTAAATTGAACGCACGTGAAACTATTCTGCTCCTCACCCTAATAGGCATTGGTATTGGAGTTTTGTTTGGTTTAGTTCCGCTGATTTATGGCCGAATAAAAGGCCAAACAAGACTTGGCGTGATTGGTTTTTTTACTTCGGTTCTTGCAGGAGCGATCTGGAGCGTTTTGCCGCTAGTTGTGATGCTGACCTTTGCGTTTTTGATTATTCGAAGCTCAAACAAATCCGCTTCATCTGTTACACCGTCTAAGGACACATACGACGAAACTTCCGACGTTGATTCGCAGGTTGATTGACCGCCCCTATGTCCTCTTATATCCATGAAACTGCCATCGTCAATACGGCAGCAACCTTAGGCTCCGATTGCCACATTGGCCCGTTCTCGATTCTCGGGGCCGAAGTAGCGCTCGGCGATCGTGTGCGTCTGGATTCTCACGTGGTCATTGACGGTAATACCTCTGTCGGCGATGACACTCATATCTTCCCGTTCGTTTCCATCGGCCTCGCGCCTCAGGACCTAAAGTACGCCGGCGAACCGACGGCAACCGAGATCGGAAAGCGAAATCATATCCGCGAATTCGTCACCATTCATCGCGGCACGGCTGGCGGCGGCGGTTTGACAAAGATCGGCGACGACAATCTTTTTATGGCCCAGGCTCACGTCGCCCACGATTGCCAGATCGGTAATGAGGTCATAATGGCGAACGCCGCGACGCTAGCCGGCCACGTCGAGATAGCCGACCGAGCGAACGTCGGAGCTTATTCCGGTGTTCATCAATTCTGCCGCATCGGGCTCGAAGCTTTCGTCGGCGGTTATTCCGTGGTCGTTAAGGACGCTCCGCCTTTTGCGACTATTCAGGGAAATCACGCAAAATGCTACGGCCTGAACCGCGTGGGGATGAAGCGCCGAGGCTACCCGAAAAAGACCATTGAAAACCTGAATCACGCCTACCATCTTTTGCTGACGGCAAAGCTGAATACAACGCAAGCGGTGGAACGAATCCGAGAAGAGATCAAAGATTGCAAAGAGGTCGATCTGCTTGTCGCGTTTATCGAATCGTCAAAACGGGGGATCGTAAAGTGATTATTTACTTCGCTGTTTCAAAATTTCCAACACATCAACGATAGAGACATTCTTTGCCCGCAGCAGGACAAGGTAATGAAAAAGCAGGTCGGCGGCCTCGGATTTGAATTCGTCAACATCGTCGTCCTTTGCGGCAATTACCATCTCAACCGCTTCCTCACCTACTTTTTGAGCGATCTTGTTAATGCCTTTTGAAAACAGATTGGAGACATGAGATGCTTCCGAAGGGTTCGTCCGTCGATCATCGATGACGCTTTCAAGTTCTTGTAGAAATCCGCGAGACGAATTTATTTCTCCGAAACATGTATCTCTGCCGCTGTGACAAACCGGCCCGTTTGGCTTTGCTTTGACAAGCAGCGAATCCGCATCGCAGTCTGCAATCACGGAGACAAACTCAAGATAGTTACCGCTCGTCTCGCCCTTCGTCCAAAGTTTTTGTTTCGACCGCGAAAAAAATGTTACGCGGCCAGTTTCCTTAGTTAAGTTCATCGCAGCTTCGTTCATAAAACCCAGCATCAGGACTTTCCCGGTCTCTGTGTCCTGCACGATCGCAGGAATCAGGCCGTCCGCGTATTTTTCAAAATTCAGATTCATATTCTTACTTCGATTCCGCGCATTAGCAAAAACGCCTTCAGTTCTGGTATCCCGATCTCGTTGTAGTGAAAAACGCTCGCCGCGAGAGCAGCATCGGCCTGTCCGCGGACAAAAACGTTAGCAAAATCATCCATGTTTCCGGCGCCGCCGGACGCGATCACGGGAACTTGAACCGATCTTGAAATCTTGCGTGTAAGTTCGATCTCGAAGCCGTTTTTCGTTCCGTCTGCATTCATCGAAGTCAGCAAAATTT